>CATYEN010000019.1 GCA_958405565.1 uncultured Collinsella sp.
GAGCCCCACCGGCGTCCAAAAGAAGCGAGCCCGCATCCCAAAGGGACACGGGCTCGTAAGCTCCATATGGTAGGGGCGGTGGGACTCGAACCCACAATCCTTGCGGCGAGAGATTTTAAGTCTCCTGCGTATGCCAATTCCGCCACGCCCCCGTGAGACTAGAAGTCTAGCACAAGCCGCCCGTTACGCGTTGACAGCCATCGAGTGCCGGCCCGACTTTTCCAAGTACTCGGCAAACTTGGCCTCGTCGCCCTTGTTCTTGTACTGGAGGGCCAACAGGTACTCCAAGCGGCAACCCTTAACCTTATCGTCGCCGGCCTCCTCGAGCATTCGCGCCAGCTCAGGAATGTCGTTGTGGCGCTTCAAAATCATCGTGTCGTACATCAGTTGGCATTCGTGCGCGACTGCCTCGGCCTGGCCGCCCTCTAAGCCTTTGATCTCGTGTAGCAACTCCTTGGACTTTTTGCGGTCCTCCTGGCCCACGTAGTAGTTAAAGGCTTTGATCACCAAGTCGACGCGCTGCATTTTAGACAAGTTGAGCCCCAGCAGCAGGTCGAACATCTCGTCGGCGCGCTCGTGGTCCTCGCGCAGCAGATAGGAGTTCAGGCGCAGATAGTCGCGGTTGTAGCGCGGATACAGCATGCTAGTGAGTTTGCTGTCGAGCAGGCGGTCGAACTCGTCCCACTGCTTGGCGGCCATCAGCTGTTGCAGGCGCTTAAACGTGGTGCGTCTTTTGATGCTAAAGAATACCGACACAGCGATGCAGATGACAACGACGGCGGTCCAGAGTGTGCGGGAATCGGGCATATTGGGGTCCTTAGTCACTCACAAAACGAGCGGTATGACAACACGTACTAGATGTATTATACGCAGCGCGTAAGCAAACTGGCATAAAAGTGCATCGAGGCTGAGCGCCATCGCTCTCTGCGGTACACTTACCTAAAGTAAACCTCGAAGGGAGACATTACCTATGAAGAAAATCGTTTTGGCTTGCGGTGCCGGCGCTGCAACTTCCACGCTCGTTGCCCAGAAGGTCGCCACCATGCTCGACGCCAACGGTTACGCTGACCAGTACGAGATCGTGCAGTGCGCCATCTCCGAGGCCAAGGACTATTGCGACGACGGTGCCGACCTGCTGATCGCCACTACCGTTGCCCCCGAGGGCCTCACCTGCCCGTATGTGAGTGGCGTGCCCTTCATGACCGGCATGAACCGCGTCGCTGCCGAGAAGGCCGTTCTCGACGTCATGGCTCAGTAGGCGCTGCCTGCATGAATGAGCAGAACGCCAATCCGGTCGAGCTCTTTGGCATGCGCGTTGCCCATGTGGGCATTAACGCCACCGATTCGGCAGACGCCTTGGAGATCGCGGAGCTGTTCTCGACGATGATGGGTCTGCCCGTCATTGAGACCCCCGTTTCGTACTTTAATGATTCGCTGGTCGAAATCATGAAGCAGAACGGTCGTGGCGCCAAGGGCCACATCGGCTTTGCCGTCAACGACATCGATGCTGCCGAGAAGTGGTTTGCCGAGCGCGGGCTCGAGGTCAACGAGGAGTCACGCGTGCTGCTGCCCGACGGCGGCACCAAGCTCGTGTACTTTAAGCGCGAGTTCGCCGGCTTCGCCGTGCACCTGTGCCGCGAGTAGCGCGCAAGCTGCTATAGCTAGCAAAAAGGATAGGGCTGCATGGCCCTATCCCTTTTTTATGCCGAGGGGCCGACTTTTGCGACGGTCAAAAAACCGAAGTCTAATACTTTTCCGGAGAAGTGAACGAGCTAAAACGGACCCCCGAGGCATCGACACTTTAGGAGTGCCGTTTCCTGCGGTTTCGATGCTGGAATCCTGCGATTTTGCGGCCGGAAAATGCGGATGGTTCGGGGGTCCAGAAACAGGCGTTCACTTCTCGGGAAAAGTATTAGACCTCGATTCACGAGGGGGCGTCCCTACCGCGGCAGGCGAATCGTAAAGCGGCTGCCGACCCCTTCGACCGAGGTCACACCGATGACGCCGCCGTGGCTGTCGACGATCCACTTGGCAATGGCAAGCCCCAGGCCAGAGCCCTGCGCGCCGGCATCGCGTGCGTTGTCGGCGCGGTAGAACCGTTCAAACGCATGAGCTGCGGATTCCTGGTTCATGCCGATGCCCTCGTCCTCAACACTTATGTCAATCGTGCCCGTGCCCACATCGGGCGTTATGCCAAACGTGACGGTCGTTCCTGCGTCCGAATACTTGGCGGCGTTTTGTACGATCACGCGCAGAGCCTGCTTCACGAGCGCCACGTCGACGGACGCGTCGCAGCGCGGGTCGCTGGTAAGCGCCGTGTCGTACGCCAGCCGATACGTGTGCGTGGCATCGATCATCTGCGATTCTTCGCATACCTCACCGACGAGCGCAGCCAGATTGGTATTCACACGATGCAACGCGGTGCGCCCGGCATCGCCGCGTGCCAAAAACAGCAGTTGTTCTACGAGCTCCTGCATGTGCTCGCTTTCGGCCTTGAGCGAGGCGATGGACTCCGCTAGCACGGCCGGGTCGTCCTTACCCCAACGATCGAGCATGTTTACGTAGCCCTGAATCACCGCGATGGGCGTGCGCAGCTCGTGGCTCGCGTCGTTGACAAAGCGCATCTGCTGCAGCTTGGCCTCTTGCATCTGACGCAGCAGGCGGTTGAGTGCGACCTCGATGCTTGCCAGGTCGGCGTCGCCGGTGGTGACGCTTGGCGAGTCGACGCTTGCGCGCTCGATGGCCTGCTCCAGCGTTTCCATCTTGCCGCCGGAGAGCTGCATGCGGCCGAGCTCGTCCACGCGTAAGGCCAGGTCGTTGAGTGGTACCATGGTGCGGCGTACGCGTCGGGCGCCGCCGAGCATGTTGAGCACGCTGATGACCTGCCAACCTACAACGACAAGGTAGAGGGGCCATAGCGTGACGAGATCCTGCGCGAGGGGGAAGGTCTTGGTGGTACGCGCAAGCTCGACAGTATAGGTGAGCGTTGTCAGGTCCCAGCCGCGCGCGGGCGTCAGTGACATGCCGTGAACGGTGGCGCCGGGGATCCATCCTGCGGTAAACGTGCCGTCGGGCAGCGTTTGGTTGTATCCATAGACGAGGATCGCTGCCGCAATCACTACCAGCAACAGATCGAGCCAGACGTAGCTCATCAGGCGGCGCCACATATAGCTCCAGTTGATGGCGCGGGCGATGGAAGTGACGCGCTTGGTCTCGGTGTTACGCGCGACAGACATAGCCCACCCCGCGCACGGTTTGGATGATGCGGGCACCGCCGGCGTCCTCGATCTTGGCGCGCAGGCGCGCGATGTGCACGTCGACGTTGTTGGTGTCGCCCACGTATTCATAGCCCAGCGCCTCGTGCGCGATGCGCTCGCGCGTGAGCACGGTTTCGGCATGCGCCATAAGCAGGGCGAGGACGTCGAACTCGCGGGCCGTGAGTGCGATGGGCGAGCCACCGACCGTGACTTCGCGGCGGTCGGGGTCGAGCGCGACCGAGTCAACGGTGAGTGTGGCGGGGGAGGGCGTGGCAGCGGCCTGGGCCGTGCCGCTGGCCGGGGGTATCGCAGCGGCGTTCCCGGCCGCGCCGCCCGCCATACCCGCCCCGGCGCCGGAGCCACCAACGCCCGAAGCCGCCCGTACGGCCTCCGCGCGCTTCAACGCCACGCGAATCCGTGCGAACAGTTCCTCAATCGCAAACGGCTTGGTCAGATAGTCATCGGCACCGGCGTCAAGCCCCGCCACCTTGTCCATCACGGCATCGCGCGCGGTGACCATAATCACCGGCACATCCTTGTGCTTGCGGACACGCCGCAGGACCTCCATGCCGTTGAGCTGCGGCAACAGCACGTCGAGCAGAATCAAGTCGTAGTCGCGCATTAGCGCCAGGTCCACGGCGGTGCGGCCGTCGGCGGCGTGCTCAACCTGGTAGCCCTCGTGCTCCAGCTCGAGCGTCACAAAGCGGGCGATTTTCTCCTCGTCCTCTACGATCAGGATTCGTGCCATATGTGCCCCCGTCTGCGATTACTTGTCGTCGTTCAGATTTTGCTTGATGCCGTCCGCGGCGTCGGCGGCGTGATTCATCAGGTTGTTGATGCTGCCGGGCACGTCGCCGTCGCTGTCGATGCGGTAGCGCATGCCAAAGAACAGGCCAATCAACATCAGCCATATCGTGGCGCCCCAGGCAAACAGGGCGACGATGGGGATCAGGATGGGAATGTTGAGGATGATGGCGTCGCGGCGCGTGGCGACAAACTTGGTCTCCAGGCTCAGGCGGAAGAGCTTTTTGAGGTACTCCCACACGCTGTCCATCTTCTTGGAGAAGTCGGTCTTTTCGCTCGACTTCTCGTAGGCGACCTGCGCGGCGACCATCTCGGCCGAGGGCTCATCGACCGGCTCGGATTCGGTGGCGGCGTGCGCCGACGTGGTCTGGGTCTTGCCCTGCGACTCGAGCCAAATGATGGCGTCCAGAACGTTGCCGTCGGCGGCGTCGAGCGCGGCCTTGGCATCGGTGTAGCTCACGTTGCATTTGGTGCGGATGGTTTCAACTTTTTCGAGGTCGTCCATGACCTGTCCTTTCGTTCGATGGGCGCGGCGCCGGGCGATCTGCCCGGGCGCGAGCGTTGCGTTCGGCGGCCTGCATTGCGCGGCCCCGCCCCGCCCCTGGTCGAACTCTATAGTGCAGGTTATAGATTAAGCGATTCTTGAGCCAAGATTAATGTTGGATGAGTTTTTGGGTGGCGGTGGGCATAGGCAGCCTTTGAGGCAAGCGCAGGCTGAGTGGCTAGAGCCCAGGGATAAATTTGTGTCCGTACGGCGAGATATACTTTTAACTTTGTTGAGGGGCGTGATGAGCCAAGGTAGCCTGACGCCTGCGAAATCAATGGGGCCGCAGCGGCGTACGGGCGCGAGCAGCGGGACCCCGACGCAAACAGGGGGTCATAAGTGCATATCTACGCTATGAGTGACATTCACGGGTGCTTGGACGCCTTTAAGGCATCGCTTTCCACCGTCGACCTCGATGCCGAGGATTCTAAGCTGATCCTGCTGGGTGACTACTGCGACCGAGGTCCCGATTCGCTCGGGGTCTTTGATCTCGTTATGGACTTGCAAAAACGTTACGGCAATCGCATCGTGGCACTGCGTGGCAACCATGAGGAGATGCTCCTTGAGTACATTGATGAGGCGAAGGACCCCAATTTCACGCAGGCATGGATACTTGCTGACAGCAATTTGGCAACGGCCAAGAGTTTCCTGGATGCCGAGGCATTTAAGCACATTAAACACCTTTTGAGGCTCAGGGAGTTCGAGGAGGCCTACGTCTTTACGGTTGAGCGCATAAAGGCCGAGCACGCGGACATAATCGCGTGGGTCCGCAAACTCCCTTACTTTTACGAAAGCCCCTACGGCCAGGTCTTTGTGCACGCCGGCATTGACGAGGGGGCCGGCGAGTATTGGAAGGTCGGCACGCCTGACGAGTTGTTTACCATGATGCCTCCCGAGTACGCGGGGCGTAAGTTCTATCTGGATGTTATCGCCGGGCATATAAACACCGAGGCGGCTTCGGGCATCGCAGGCTACCGCGGTATCTGGCATGACGGGGCCAGCCATTACTACATTGACGGGAACGTCATGAAGAACGGCGAGGTTGCCATGCTGAGCTACGACTCGGAAACAAGGAAGTACAGTGGGCTGGGACTGGAGTAGGTTGCGGACGCCTAACGTGTGACCGACCTCATTTACTTGCCTTCCTGCTTGACCAGCGCGTCCTTTATCCAAGTCATCATGGGCTTGGAGGTGTAGTCTCTACCGCTGATGACTTTTAGCGAGAGACTGCTCTTTAACTGCAGTTTTCCCTCGTTTAAATCTCCTTTATCGTATCGGCTGAGGTACGGATAGAGGCAATGGTATTCGTGGTGTTCACTGCTTAGGGCGTGGGCAACATCAAGGTAAGCAAGCATGGAGATGAGCACATGCCACTGCTGATTTAGATTGTCATGCGTGCTGCCGAAAAAGGGCTTAAGGGGGTCGACTCGCGCGATTGTATTGCCGCTGTTATCAAACTGGTAGTGGTAATACCCCTGCTCGTCGGGACGGTCCTTGAGTCTGAGCTTGAGCGCACAGTAGAACGCAATGTTCCCTGGCAGGTCTTTTTTGCTAGTTTCCGTCAAATCGCCCCGCCAAACCCCTAGGCGTATTTTTAGTTTGGAGTGGAGCTCGTCATGTTCGAGGAGCTTTTCGCGGGCATTTTCGAGCAGCCTCTCATTTTGCTCTTTAAGGGACAAATCGGTGTTGCTGATTACGGGAGCGGCAACGCGTTCAAGGGTCTTTTTGATTTCATCAATCTTATCGTCGCTGAGCTCATTCAAGGCACATATGGTTTGACCTAGTCTATAAGCGCTATCAACATCGCAGTTTCCAGAAGTGTTATTGCAAGGATCGTTGCACCATTCAATAAAGTCCTTGATGCCTATCTGCTCGGTGCAAAAGGTTCCGGAGGCAGAAGCGCTGTGGGAACGGTTGAAAAAGTCTTGAACATCGTTCAAACCGGCAAGCTTGTCTTCGTTCATATCTGGATTCCTTTCTCATCAGGAAACATGCCTCATTATAGGCATGCTCGCAGCCGCAGCGGTTAGGGTGCCAGCGGATAGCTGGGGGTTCCAGCGAAGGAAAGAAGCGGGTCCCCAGGGCATTCAAGATTCGAGGTTTAATACTTTTCCCGAGAAGTGAACGAGCTAAAACGGACCCCCGAAGCATCGACACTTTAGAGGTGTCGTTCCCTGCGGTTTCAATGCTGAAATCCCACGATTATGCCGCCGAAAAATGCGGATGTTTCAGGGGTCCAAAAACAGCCGTTCACTTCTCGGGAAAAGTATTAGACCTCGATAGCAGAGGATGGTGGGCCGATGCAAAACGGCGCCAAGGGTTGGTCGAGCAGGCGGTTTCTCCATTGATGTCCGCACGACATGGGACACTTCCCCTGCCGATCCGTTCTGTCGCGGCGGCATGTGCCCAAACAACGATTCTCTAAGGAGTTCGATATTGATGAGTGACAACGCCAAGCATCTCGCAAAGAAGTGCGTCAAGGACGTGGGGCCGTGCCTCGCGCTGTGCCTTGCCGGCGCAGCGGTCGCGCTGCTGACTGTTCTGGGACCATTCGACGTGCTTCGAAGTGCCAGTTCCCTGCACGTTTGCATAGCCCTTGCCGGCGCCATGATGACCGGCGGTGTGCTCGATCTGATTTTTTGGGTGCTCGACCCGTTTGGATGGAAGAACGAGGGGTAAGCCCTAAAGGATGGAAGGGCTGGAACGGTTGGCTTAGTGATCGTGCAGAATGTGGGCTAGCGACTTACAGGGAAGTGGTAATCCGATGACGGTCTATGCGACGGGCGATATTCACGGCGGCGTCGACATGCAAAAGCTGCGCGACTGGGAGCTTGGGGATAGCCTGACGAGCGACGACTATCTCATCATCGCGGGCGACTTTGGCTTTCCGTGGGATTTTTCTGCCGAGGAATGTGCCGACATCGCTTGGCTGGAGTCGCGCCCCTATACCGTGCTGTTTGTCGACGGCAACCACGAGCGTTTCGATCACTGGGCGGAGCGTCCCATGGAGCTGTGGCGCGGTGGGCTGACGCAGCGCCTGTCGGATACCTCTCCCATACGGCGCCTGACGCGCGGCGAGGTTTTTGAACTCGATGGCTCAACGATCTTTACTATGGGCGGCGCCACGAGCGTGGATAAGGAATACCGCATTCCCTATTCCAGCTGGTGGCCTCAGGAGCTGCCGGACGAGCGCAACTTTGAGGAGGCGCGGGCAAAGCTCGACAGCGTGGGTTGGAAGGTCGACTACGTAATCACCCACACCTGCTCTACGCACATGCTTTCGCCCACGCTCTATCCGGGGCCCGGCTGGAATTGCCCCGGCGTTGATCGACTTACGGCGTTTTTCGATGAGCTGGAAGATCGCTTGGATTACAAACGCTGGTATTACGGGCATTTTCATCGGGATGCCAACCCGGCCGAGCGCCATACCGTGCTCTACGACTGCATCGTTCGCCTAGGCGACGAACTCCAGCCCTGGGATGTTGCGTAGGGGCGGAGTGGCTGGCTACTCGGCCGTTACAGTGATGTTTTCCCGGTGCGCGCGGATAACGTTCCAGCTAAAGTGCTCGACCAGCTGCTCGGCAGAGCGCGGTGTGGCGTCCGGCGCGATGCCTGTTTGCCCGGCGAGCCAGCCCAGCAGTGCCTCGGGCGTACCAAAGCGGGCGCGGAGCTCGCCCAGGTCCAGATCGCGGTCGCGCTTGGAAAGGCGGCGGCCGCCCGGCGACATGAGCAGCGGAATGTGCGCGTAGTGCGGCGTGGAAAGTCCCAGCAGATGCTGCAGGTAGATTTGGCGCGGCGTGGAGCCCAGCAGGTCGCATCCGCGCACGACCTCGGTGACGCCCATGGCGGCGTCGTCGACCACCACGGCCAGCTGATAGGCAAATACGCCGTCGCTGCGGCGTACCAAAAAGTCGCCGCACTCGGTGGCAAGTGCCTCGCACTGGGCTCCGTACGTGCGGTCTACAAACTCGATCACGTCGCCGGCTAGGTCGTCGACGGCGGGCACGCGCAGGCGCGTGGCCGGGGCGCGCAGGGCACTGCGGCGGGCAATCTCCTCGGCAGAAAGGCCTCTGCAGATGCCGCGGTAGATGGGCGTGCCGTCGCTGGCATGCGGCGCGCTTGCGGTGTGGAGCTCGGCGCGCGTGCAAAAACAGGGGTAGGTGAGGTCGGCGTCCTGCAGCTGGTGCAGGGCGTCTTCGTACAGATCCAGGCGATCGTGCTGGTAGTAGGGGCCTTCGTCCCACTCCAGCCCCAGCCAGGCTAGGTCGTCGATGAGTTGGGCGGCAAGTTCCGGGCGCTTACAGCGATCGTCCAGGTCCTCGATGCGCAACACGATGCTGCCGCCTTGGCTGCGGGCCGAAAGCCACGCGCACAGGCAGCTGAACACGTTGCCCAGGTGCATGCGGCCCGATGGCGACGGGGCAAAGCGCCCCACGACGGGCGGGGCTGCGGGCGTGCTGGTGGCTGCTGCCGTCGTTGGCGCGGTTGCGGAGGGCGTTGCTATGTTGTGTACGTTGATATCCATGCGGACGAGTATAGCGCGGGGCGCAGCGGGGAGGCGTCACTGTGGGCCGCAAGTTGTCGAGGCCCCGCATTGCGTATGGCGGCCGCAGACTTGGTGCTTTGATTCCTGTCCATCAACTCGGCACCTTAGACGACAGAAACCCCGGCAGCTCTTCGCAACTGCCGGGGTTTCCGCGGAAAAGGGGGACATGATCCTCGAGCGAACGGGAAAGGGGCAAACCGTTTTCGCTCAACTGCTTTATGCCCTTCGACCGCAGGCTCAATCAGCGTATTCCGCGGCAACACAAAGCCGCTACACCTGTGACGGAGCTGTGGAGTGGTGTCTATCGTTGGCGCAGGCCATGCCAAGGACTGTCCCAAACTGCCGGCAGATAAGGAATGTCCCTAAGTGCCAGACTCGGGTGGGACTTTTGTCCCATTTGACGTTCCGTTGGCCCAGATATTCGTCATGTGTGCCCGCAAACGTGGGACAATGGCGATGTTGGTTTTACAGACAAAGGATGTGCCTATGAACGCCCCCGTTGCCAATGCCTGCCGGCAGCGCCGCTTGTTTGCGCGATTCGTTTCCGCCTGCGCGTTTGTCGCGTTTGCGTTGCTGCTGCTTCCCGCCGCCGCGTACGCCGACGGCTACTCCATGACCCAAACCTATATCGGTGCCACGGTTGAGGCCGATGGTTCGCTGACCGTTGTCGAGGGACGCCAGTTCGATTTCGACGACGACATCAACGGCGTGTATTGGGATATCAATACAGGCTCTAACCAGCAAGGCGGCTCGGTGGTCGTCAATGTGCTGAGCGTCGAGGAAGACGACACTGCGTTTAACAAGGTCGACAGCGCAAATAAAGGCGACGACGGCGTTTACACGGTGGAACAGTCCGACGACGGCGTAAAGATTAAGGTGTTCAGCCCCCACGAGAGCGGCGACAGCGCAATCTACTACGTGAGTTATTCCATGACCGGTGCGGTTATGAACTGGGCCGATACCGCCGAGCTTTACTGGAAATTCGTCGGCGACGGCTGGTCGGCGGACTCCGATGACGTCGAGATGGAAGTCTACTTTGCAAATGCCGCTGCCGGGACGGCTGCCGTCAAGGGCGATAACTTCCGCGCATGGGGCCACGGCCCGCTGACGGGCGACGTGTCACTCGATGCGGACGAGCCCATGGTCACCTATACCATTCCCTGCGTGCATGAGGGCGAATTCGCCGAGGCACGCATCGCCTTCCCCAGCGACTGGGTGCCGCAGCTTGCCGTCTCGGGCGAAAAGCGCATGTCGACGATTCTGAGTGAAGAGAAGGAATGGGCCGACGAGGCCAACGCTCGCCGTGAGCACGCGCGTGCGGTTGCCGGCGCGATTGCCGTGGTGTGTGTTGTCGTGGCGGTTGCCTATACCGGTGTGATCGTGATGCTTAAGCTGCGCAGGCCCAAGCCCAAGCCGCTCTTTCAGGACGAGTACTTCCGCGATGTGCCCTCGGCCGACCATCCCGCGGTGCTTGCAGCTCTCATGAGCTGGAACGACGTGCCCGATCAGGCATATATCGCCACGCTTATGAAGCTCACCGACGACCGCGTGATCAAGCTGGAAGAAGCGACCGAGACCAAGAAGAAGGGTCTGCTCCGTCGCGAAAAAGAGGAGCAGACGTATCGCATCACAGTGACCGACGAGGCCTGGAAGGCTGCCAAGAAGGACGGCATCGATCGCGATGTGCTCAAGGTCTTCTTCGCCGGCGTTAAGCCCGATAAAGACGGCGTCCGTTCACGCACGTTTAGCGAGCTGGAGGAGTACGCTAGCGAGCGCACCACATCTGTTGGCGACAAGCTCGAGGACTATCAGAGCACGGTTAAGGGCAAGCTGGAGGCGCGCGAGTTTATCGCATCGGATGGCGCTATCGCGATGGTGGCCGGCCTGGTTCTCGGCATCATCATTGTCTTTGGCATTCTGGGCTCTCTGATCTATACCGACTTTGCGGACGCCAACGTCGGCGCCGCTATGATCTCGATTCCCGTCACGATCGTGGGCTTTGTCCTGAGCTGCACCTTCCGCCGTTACACGCCGGAGGGCGCCGAGGTGGCGGCTCGCTGCAAGGCGCTCAAGCATTGGCTCGAGGACTTTACGCGCCTGAAGGAGGCTATCCCCAGCGACCTGATCTTGTGGAACAAACTGCTGGTGATGGGCGTTGCCCTGGGCGTTTCGAAAGAAGTGCTGCGACAGCTGGCCGAGGCCGTGCCTGCGGATCTGCGCAACAGCGACGATTTCTACGACAACTACCCCTGCTACTGGTGGTATTACCATCACTACGGCAACGAGTCTCCGCTCGATTCGTTCAACGATGTGTATCACGAGACCATTCGCGAGCTGGCTTCGAGCTCCGATAGCTCGAGCGGCGGCAGCGGCGGCGGCTTCTCTGGCGGCGGTGGTGGCGGCGCCGGCGGAGGCGGCGGCGGAACGTTCTAGCGAGCGCTTGCTTTGGGGTGGATCTTTCTGGGCGGTTGCCAGGGAAGATCCACCCCATTTTTGTGCATCGAAACGGGCCAAACTTTCCGTTGAGGACTTTCGCGCAAGGGGCAGTGGACAAAAAATGCCAAATATGAGTACTGTTGCTGCGTTGGTCACATATGTTTGCACATAATAACGGGCTCCTAATGAGAGTACTTCTCGTTAGGAGCCCATTTTATTGAACATTTGGGAAGCTACGTCAGCTCGTGCAGCTGGTCGTCATGCCTACAAGCATCAAAAATGCTCCAAATCGCTGCTACTAAAAAGGTAACAGTACTCATATTTGATGTATTTTGACCACGGCTATCTACAAACCCTCTAGGCCACTCATTGGGGACAGACTTAAATGGCTAGTTGTTGGGGATCAGTCATTGGGGACGTTCTTAAATGACTAGGTGTGGCTGCTTGGGCTAGGCTGTTAGGTCGAGTTCGTAGAGAAAGCTTTCGCGCGGCATGTCGTGACGACGCTCTTCGCGGTTGGCGCGGTGCGTGGCCGTGCGCTTAAAGCCGTGCAGCTCGTAGAACTTCCACGAGCAGTTAGAGTCGGTGTACAAGTGCGCCCTTGTCGCCCCGCGCGAGGACAGGTACGAGACCGCGGCATCGAGCAAAACCGAGCCAACGCCCAGGCCATGGACATCGGGATCGACGGCGAGCAGCGTGACTTCGTTGTCGTGCGGCAGCGGGCTGCTCTCGAGCAAGCGGTTGTTGGTCCGAATGGTGGCGCGCACAAACGAGAGATACTCGGCACAGGCATCGGGCTCCAGCTCACGCATCTGCGACAGCAATGCGCGTTCGGTATCCATCCAATGTTCCTTAACGGTGGTGCCGCTGCTTTGCCCCGCACGTGCGAGTGCAATGCCGCGCGCCTGGCCGTCGATTACGGCGACCTGCGAAAACGTCGATGATGAAAGGCAATAGGCAAGATCGCACGCGGCCTCAAGGCGGTTGTACTCTTCGTTATCCGAATTGTTATGCCAAAGCTGCTGCAAGATCAGCGCGATGGCGTCGAAATCTTCGGTATCAAACGGTCGGTAGAGAACCCGCGAGACCATGGTGCCTCTTTCTATTGCGGATGCATATCGAGCACAGTTCTACCACGCTATTGGCATCTAATTATGGTGCCCCTGTGTTCCATCAACTCACCGTGCCCAGTGGCGCTCCTGCAACCCCCGCCCGCAAGCTTTTTCTGCACATGCGCCCGTTGCGGGGTGCATCGATGCGCTCGATGCGCTACATTGAATCAGTATTTTCAATGCCGCTGCGCGAGCGCTGCAGATCGACGTATCACCGACTCACAGAGCACGGCGGCGTACCAGACAGGAGGACTGCATGGGATCTGATGTGAAGATCGCACGCGCGTTGATCTCGGTTACCGATAAGACGGGCGTCGTCGATTTCGCACGGACGCTGGTTGACGACTTTGGCGTCGAGATCATCTCTACGGGCGGCACGGCTCGTGCCATCGAGGACGCGGGCGTTCCCGTAACCCCCATCGAGGAGTTCACGGGCTATCCCGAGATGATGGACGGCCGCGTCAAGACGCTGCACCCCAAGGTCCACGGCGCGCTGCTGGCCCGCCGCGATTCCGAGCAGCACATGCAGGAGGCCGCTCAGCACGGCATTAAGCTGATCGACCTGGTCGTCGTTAACCTGTACGAGTTCGAGAAGACCGTCGCCAACCCCGAGGTCACCTTCGCGGATGCCATTGAGCACATCGACATCGGTGGTCCTTCTATGCTGCGCTCTGCCGCCAAGAACGCCGCGAGCGTTACCGTCATCTCCGACCCGGCCGACTATGATGCCGTCCTGGCCGAGATGCGCGAGACCGGTGGCTGCACCACGCTTTCCACCCGTCGTCGCCTGCAGGTGAAGGTCTACCAGACCACCGCCGCCTACGATACGGCTATCTCCCGTTGGCTTGCCGCCCAGGCAAGCGACGTGGCGGACACCTCTGCCAAGCTCGAGATCTCGCTGGAGAAGGTCGACGACCTGCGCTATGGCGAGAATCCTCAGCAGAAGGCTACGGTCTACCGCTTTGCCGAGGGCTGTGAGAACACTGCGAGCTCGCAGTTCCCGCTCGTGGGCTCCGAGCAGATTCAGGGCAAGCCGCTCAGCTACAACAACTATCTGGATGCCGACGCCGCCTGGAACCTGGTCCGCGAGTTCGACGAGCCGGCCTGCGTGATCCTCAAGCACCAGAACCCCTGCGGTTCCGCCGTTGCCGAGGACATCACGGCCGCTTACGACCGCGCCTTCGCCTGCGATCCCAAGAGCGCCTTTGGCGGCATCATCGCCTGCAACCGCGAGGTTCCCTTTGAGTTGGTTGAGCACTTCGCCGATCAGAACAAGCAGTTCGTCGAGGTCATCATCGCCCCGAGCTACACCGATGAGGCGCTCGAGCGCATGGCTAAGCGCCCCAACCTGCGCGTGCTGGCTACCGGCGGCGTGGACCACGGCGCCAAGGTGGAGCTGCGCTCCGTCGACGGCGGCATGCTGGTGCAGGAAGTCGACCACGTGACCGAGGATCCCGCGACCTTTACGTTCCCCACCGACCGCAAGCCCACCGACGCCGAGATGGCCGAGCTCGAGTTTGCCTGGAAGGTCTGCAAGGGCGTTAAGTCCAACGCCATCCTGGTCTCCAAGGGCAAGGCCGGCATTGGCATGGGCCCCGGTCAGCCCAACCGCGTTGACTCTGCGCTGCTTGCCTGCGAGCGTGCCGAGGACTTCTGCGAGCGCGAGGGCGTGGAGAAGGGCGGCTTTGCCTGCGCAAGCGACGCGTTCTTCCCGTTCCGCGACAACGTCGACGTGCTTGCCGAGCATGGTGTGACCTGCATCATCCAGCCCGGCGGCTCCAAGCGCGACGACGAGAGCATCCAGGCCTGCAACGAGCATGGTATTGCGATGGTCTTCACGGGGGCCAGGCATTTTAGGCACTAGAGGCTTTCCCAAGCACCCGACCTTGCCCCTCAAACCGTCGCTTGCGTACATTTAGTACGCGGCGCTCCTCTTTCGGGGCAATCTCGGGCACTTGGAAAACCCTTAATGGGATGTTGTTCTATCCCATTAGGCTGATCGGTCGCCTGACCATATCGTCAAAATAATCTCTGCAAAAGACGGTCGCTCCGTTTGGAGGGCCGTCTTTTTGGTATAAGAGGACGGAATGACTAACACGAAAGGTATGACCATGCCCCAGATTGATGATGCCGAGCTGTTTGGCAATGCCGAGGACCAGCGTGCGTACGAGGACTTTTGCGCCAATCAGGAGGCGGTCGAGAAGTTTACGCTCGACAAGCCCGCACTTATCTGTCGCTGGCGCATGTCCAACAAAAAGGTGCCCATGCTCAACCGTCACATTCGCGCGCTGTCCGAGCGCCTGGTGCAGGGCGAGCCACTCACTCATAACATGCTCAGCTGGGCCAAGCAGCACGTTGAGTGGTCGCTTGCCGAGGGCGATTACACTGCGCGCGACGGCGTGCTCATGCTGGTGATCGACATCAACGGCAACGCTGCCATGACGGTGGGGGAGTACGAGCCGCTAGCCGATACGTCGGCCAAGGCGCTGCGCGCCCGCTCCGCCGAGGCCCGCTCCGAGGCCGACGAGACCGGCGTGGCGCCCGAGCTGCTCGCCGCCGTCAACAACGGCGAGCTGGCCTTTGTGGCGCCGGCGGACGAGTGCCTGTGCGGCACGGCGACGCTCATCGAGCAGCTGGCCCAGACCAAGGGCATCCCGGTCACGCGCGTGGACATTCCCGCACAGCTCAAGGGCGCGCTGTTCCTGGTGAGCGACGAGCACGGCGTGGTTCCCGCGACCGAGACGGACGCCGCGGAGGCCGACGCCGCCACGGTCGCCTTCTTTGCCGAAGGCTACGAAAAGCTCCGCGCCCGCCGCACCTAACCTCAAGGCGGGGTGGGCTTACTGAAGCGAGCGAGCGCATTCGATGGCGTAGGCGAGCGACAGCTGCTCCATCTCCGGGGCGCATTTGTAACTCAGCCCGGTGAGAGCTGTCACCTTATCGAGGCGATATCGAATCGTGTTCGGGTGCTGGTTAGTCTGCTTGGCGGTTCGCTCGATACGTCGGTCATTCTCGATGAATGCGGCGAGCGTGGATTCCAGCTCGCTGCCATGCTCACTGTCGTGCTCGCGTATCGGCGAGAGAATCGCCTCCGAGAACGATCGCATCTCCGGGGTTTCCGCAAAAGGCATCACGGTTCTCAGGATGCCGAGCTGCGCATAGCGGACGGGGCCCTCGGCTCGTTGACAAGATAGGCGCTGCGTGTAAATCGCCTGCGAGATCGCCTGCGCCACTGCCTCGTCTCCAAACAGAATATCGCTGATGCCAAGCCCTTCCGCTCCGCCATCGATGCCGCCAGCCTCGATGAGCTCCGTGAGCGCCTGCACGATTCGCTCCACATCGAGCGTCTGCTCCGAGTCGCTTGTCGCTACGAATAACAGACCTCCGTCATAGGGTGCCAGCATGTTGTGGCATCCGGCGAGGGTTGATTTTGCACAGAGACGTTCGATTTGCAAAAACGTACGCGGGTCGAGGGGCTCTGCAAACGATGCGAACAGGGCGACCGTTTCGTCCAGAAATGACGGGTTGAGGCCTCGGATGCGTCGGCAGATGGACTCGGGCGATACGTCTGTCCTCAGGGCATCGATTTCGCGCTGTGCGAAGTCGATGGACGCGAGCTGCTCGATATGCCGTTTGACCTCATAGATGACGCTGTCAAAGAACAGTGAGTCGTCGGTCGTGAGAAAGACCGGATAGTGCCGCGCGTTGGCGTAACGGATGGCTTGGTCGGGAATCGGGATGTGCAGGACGTTTTTGATGATGAGACCGCTCGTTCCCTTGGCGACGAGGTATTTCACGGCTTCAGTGATGAGGTACGGGTCGTCCTTCGCATAGAGGAAGGTGCTGAGGACGATCTCGTCTGAGCTGAAGTTGACGCGCTGGTACTTGTTTTTGAGGCCGGGCATGAGTTCATAATCGAGGATCCCGACGCCGGAGACGGCACGCGAGACGCCATCGCTGCCGGCGATTAGGCGGACCGATCCCTCATATTCCCGTGAGAAGTCCGAGACGGTGTATAGCATCAACATCACCTTGTAAATCACTACAATAAGTACTGGTATAAATAGGATAATTGCACATCCGTATGCCGGTGGTGCGAGAAATAGTTCAAATATTTGCTGATAGAAGGAAAAACAGATTGAGAATCGTTGTAAATTCCAACAAGAAATGATCCTTGGCGGCATCGTTACTAAACCGTACAGTGAAGCAACGTAAAGCTTTCGCTGAAAGGAGCGATGATGGGGCAGATGGTGGTGCTTTCGGCCGAGGAAGTTTCCAAGGTGCTGACAATCGAGGATGCAATCGCTGCCGTGGAGGAGGCATATCGCCAGAAGGCAACGGGCAAGGGTGTTGCGTGGCCGATGGTATATGAGCAGTTCGAACCCGGCGTGGCCGATATGGATATCCGCTCGGGCGAGTTGGCGGGAAGCGGCCTCTTCGGTCTCAAGCTCACTGCCTGGTTCTCTCAAAATCCTAAAAAGGGGCTGCCCGAGATCTTTGGCACCACGCTGCTGTGCGACAACGCGACGGGCGAGCCGTTGGCGCTGCTCAATGCCTCCGCCGTCACTGGACTTCGCACCGGTGCTGCCGCTGCGCTCGGCGCCAAGTGGCTGGCTCGGGCGGATGCGTCCAAACTGCTTGTTGCGGGCGCCGGCCATATGAGCACCTATATGGTGGCGGGCGTGCTCGCCGCCTGTCCCAAGGTGAGCGAGGTCAAGGTGTGGGAGCCGGTTTCCGATGCCGCGCCCGAGGCCCGCGTCGAGCGCATGCGAGACGAGGTCGCCCATATCTTGGGCGCCTGCGAGCATGCTCGCGAGGCATCCACCTATTCCATCGAGGCAACGGCCGACGGCCAAGGTGCCGCGGCGGAGGCCGACATCATCGTGACGATTACGCCGGCGACCAAGCCCATCATCCCCGATGCATGGGTGCGCCCCGGCACGCATATTTCCTGCGTCGGTGCCGACATGCCCGGCAAGCAGGAGCTCGCCTCGGCACTTGTCGCCCGTGCTGCTGTTTACGTCGACGACCGCGAGCAATCGGTCGCGTCCGGCGAGCTGGAGATTCCGGTTGCCGAGGGTGCCATCACACCCGAGGACATCAAAGCGGAGCTCGGCAAAGTCATCGCCGGCACGGCTACGGGGCGTTCGGATGACGAGCAGGTGACGGTGTTCGATACGTCGGGCATCGCCGTTCAGGACCTTTCGGCATCGAAAATTGCCTACGACCGCGCCGTCGAGGCGGGGCTGGGCACCGCAGTGGAACTGTAAGAAAGTCAAGGAAAGGAAACGACAATGCAGATCAAGGATTTTGCCGTCGAGCAGTGGATGAACGAGTGGGAGACCAAGTGCACCCACAACGTTGCGGAGACGTGCGTCTATTCCCTCACGCTCGACCAGCTGTTCGAGCTTACGAACACCGACAAGAAGGCGTGGCTCGATAGCCTGTGCTCGCGCCGATTCACCTACGGAGACATCGAGGGGCAGCCCGGCTTCCTCGAGGGGGTCGCGCGTCTCTATAAGACGGTCGAGCCCGGGCATATCGTGCCCACGCACGGCGCGACCGGTGCCAACTCCCTGGTTATTTCCACGCTCGTCGAACCGGGCGATCATGTAGTCTCCGTCAAGCCCACCTACCAGCAGCTTTACTCGATTCCCGAGATGTGCGGTGCGAAGGTCGATATCCTTCAGCTCGATCGCAAGAACGGCTACCACGTCGACGTCGACGCGCTCGATGCCCTGGTGACCGACGATACCAAGCTCATCTGCATCAATAACCCTGACAACCCCACGGGCGCCCTGCTCGACACCGATACGCTCAAGGCGATTGTTGAGGTCGCACGCAAACACGACGCGTGGGTGCTCTGCGACGAGGTCTACCGTCTGCTTACTCAGACGGATGAGTACTCCGAGTCCGTGATCGACCTGTACGACAAGGCCATCGTCACCGCATCCATGTCCAAGGTCTGGTCGTTCGCCGGCCTGCGTCTGGGCTGGGCGGTCACCAAGAGCCCGGAGCTCCGTCGCGCACTGCTCTCGCATCGCGACTACAACCTGATTTCCGCCGGCATATTCAGCGAGTCGGTGGCGGAGCTGATTCTGGGCAACGCTTCCGTGATCCTTGAGCGCAGCCGTCGCATCGTCCGTCAGAACCTTGCTGTTCTGGAGAAGTGGGTCGAGAGCGAGCCGCACCTGTCGTTCGTCAAGCCCGAGGCAGGTACCACCGCGCTCGTGTATTACGACTACGACATCGACTCCAGGACGTTCTGCATCGACATGATTAAGAAGTCCGGCGCGCTCGTCACCCCGGGCGATTGCTTCGAGGAGCCCAAGAGCATGCGCATCGGCTATGCATACTCCGATAACACCGACGACCTGCAGAAGGGCCTGGATGCCATCTCTGCGTACATGCGTACGCTCGAGTAGAGACTCGAGGTCGAAGTGATGGGGCCGATCGGTTTAGGACCGGTCGGCCCCTATTTACTCTCAAGGCTACCGAACACTTTTGTCATATTAGGTGCCCACGGGGTCGTATCGCTGCGACGCCGTGGGCATAATGGTGTGCAAGGTGAAAGTTACGCGAAATGGGAGGACACATGGCGCTGATCTATGTCGTTGAGGATGACGAGCCCATCCGTCGCGAGCTTGTCGACATCCTTGCCCGCGCCGGGTTTGAAATCGAGGCTTGCGAATCGTTTGAGCATGTCTCGCGCGATATTCTCGCCGCCGCTCCCGACCTGGTGCTACTCGACCTCACGCTCCCTGTCAAAGACGGCCAGCACATCTGCCATGAAGTTCGTCGCGAATCCGAGGTCCCCATCATCGTTCTCACGTCGCGCACGACCGAGATCGACGAGGTCATGGCCATGACGCTTGGCGCGGACGACTTTGTTCCCAAGCCCTACAGCGCGCGTGTGCTCGTGGCGCGCATCAACGCGCTGCTGCGTCGTACCGCGGCGGCGGGCGAGCGCAGCACGCTCGTCCACAAGGGGCTGGAGCTCGACCTTGCTCGCTCCGCGGTCACCAACACGGCAACCGGCACCAGTACCGAGCTCACCAAAAACGAGCTGCGTATCCTCTCGCTGCTTCTGAGCCGCGCGGGTAAGATCGTTTCGCGCTCGGCCATCATGCAGGACCTGTGGGACTCCGACGCCTTCGTGGACGACAATACGCTCACCGTCAACATCAACCGCCTGCGCACCACGCTCGAAAAAATCGGCATCAAGGGGTATCTGACGACGCACCGCGGCCAGGGCTATTCGGTCTAGGGGCCGGCTATGTCGTTTGCCAAATATTTCAAAGATGCGCTGCTTCCCGTCGCTGTGTGGACGTGCGGCGTGCTGCTGAGCTGTTTTGTGCTGACGGTCGCCGGCGCACCCGTTTCTATCGTGGTCGTGGCGGTTGGCGTGTCCTTTGTCTTTGGCATGCTCGGCATCGTGATCGAGTATGCGCGCCGTCGTCGTTTTCTGTGTCAGTTGGAGCGCGCGGCAGAGGAGCTGGAGAGCCCCGCGTGGGTGCAAGAGATGGTGCAATGCCCGACCTATGCCGAGGGCGAGCTCGAGTACGAGGTTTTGCGCCGGGTGGGCAAAGCGGCCTGCGACGAGGTTGCCGAAGGCCGGCGTCAGACCGATGACTATCGCGACTATATCGAGAGCTGGGTCCACGAGGCCAAGTTGCCCCTGGCGGCAGCCCATCTGATTTTGGAAAACCTGGACGGCAGCGAAGACGATCTGTCGCGTGTGGATGACCTGGGTCGCGAGTTGGCTCGCGTGGAGCGCTATATCGACCAGGCGCTCTACTACGCGCGTTCGGAAGTCGTGGAGCGCGACTACCTGATTCGTCGTTGGAGCCTCAAGACCTTGGTGACGGGCGCGATTAAAGCCAATGCGCGCGAGCTCATCGCGGCGCACGTGGCTCCGGTGTGCGAGAACCTCGACTTTGAGGTCTTTACCGACGAAAAATGGCTGGAGTTCATCTTGGGCCAGCTCATTCAGAACAGCATTAAATATGCGCGCGAGGACGGCGCGAAGATCGTGTTTTCGGGCGCGCTGTTGGACGAGGGTTTGGCGAGCGAACGCATCGAGCTCACCGTTGCCGATAACGGCTGCGGCGTGTGCGCGGCAGACCTGCCGCGCGTGTTCGAGAAAGGTTTTACCGGCGACAACGGCCGTACCACCAAGCGCGCAACGGGCATTGGCCTCTACCTGGTGGCGCGCCTGTGCTCCAAGATGGGCATCGACGTTACCGCGGCATCGGAGCCGGGCGAAGGCTTCGTTGTCACGTTCGCCTTCTCAACGAATAAGTTTCAATATTTCGAGTAGCGCACGCGGCAGACGTCTGTCCAAACAAAACGTGCTGCCCCGTTTGGGGCGGCACGCCATCTTTTATCAGCCAACTCGCTGAAGTAAGGCTGCGAAGGCCGCGGGGCCGGGAGGGGTTTCCTAAGGGCACATCCCGCAGCCGCAACGCGGCGAGGACGTGCCCGTGGAAACCCCGCAGGCCCCGCGGCCGGTGGGAGCAACGCTACTTCACGACCAAAATGTCGCAGTCCGTATTGCGCAGCAGGAACGTCGAAATCGAACCCAGCAGCGCGTACTTAATCGAGGACAGACCGCGGGCGCCGCAGAGCACCAAGTCGGGCTTGACCACGTCGAGCATCTCGTCTTTGAGCGTCTCACGAATGCGGCCGGCGCGAATCATGACCTCGACCTCGGGAATGTTGGGGTTGGCCTTGGCCTCCTCGAGCTGCTTGGAAATAGAATTCTTAAAGGCCTCCTCCAGGCCGTTGACCAGATCGACCGGATAGGAACCGGCGCTCTCGAGTGCCGTGGAATCGATAACGTGGCCGATAATCAGCTTGGCGCCGTTGTTCGCGGCGACCTTGATGGCGCGTGCGAGCACAAAATCCTGCTGCTCAGTACCGTCGAGTGAAACAAATACCTTGGTGTAGCCCTCGTTCATGGTTTCCTCCTTGGTCTATCGCACGGGCGCTGGGCCCGTGCGTCGGGCGGGCGCGGATGCGTAGCCGCCGGACACTTTATCTTGTTGCAGTTATACCCAAGGATTTGGGTTTGACCGTTCGCAATTCTGTGAACGGGCGAGTTTTTTGGTAAGGGTGGCGGCCGGCGCGCGCGGACGGTTGATAATGGGACATCGCCCGCAACCGTCCGCAGAAACATCTATCGGCGGGTGTCATACAAGGGGGTTCCTTTGGATATTATCGAGCTTCTTAAATCTGCCTTCATGGGCCTGGTCGAGGGCATTACCGAATGGCTTCCCGTTTCGTCGACGGGCCACATGATCTTGGTGGACGAGTTCGTCAAGATGAACGTGAGCGAGACGTTCTGGAATATGTTTTTGGTCGTGATTCAGCTCGGCGCCATTTTGGCCGTCTGCGCATTGTTCTTCTACGACCTCAATCCGTTTTCGCCCAGCAAGGGCAAAGATGGCCGCCGCGATACGTGGGTGCTCTGGGGCAAGATCGTGCTCGGTTGCATTCCTGCGGCGGCGATCGGTTTGCCGCTCAATGACTGGATGGAGGAGCATTTCTACAACGCTCCCGTCGTGGCACTCGCGCTCATCGTGTACGGCGTGCTGTTTATCGTGATCGAGAACTGGCGCGCCGGCAAGCGCGAGGAGGCGGCTCTTGCCGGCTCGTTTGGTTCGCGCGCCGTTGTGGCGGGCGGGCGTCCTGCCGGTGCGCACTTTGCGGCGCCCGCCGCGGCTACCGCTGAGGATGAGGACGATGACGAGAACCTGGACTTTGGCTCCATCGCCACGCTCGAGGACCTCAGCTGGAAGACTGCGCTGGGTATCGGCTGCTTCCAGGTGCTTTCGCTGGTGCCTGGTACGTCTCGCTCCGGTTCTACCATCATCGGCGGCCTGCTGCTGGGCTGCACGCGCTCGGTGGCGTCTAAGTTCACGTTCTTCCTGGCTATTCCCGTTATGTTTGGCGCAAGTGCGCTCAAGCTGGTCAAGTACTTTATTAAGGGCGGTACTTTCGGCACCAACGAGATCGCCATCTTGGGCGTGGGCTGCGTCGTCGCCTTTGTGGTGTCGCTCATTGCCATCAAGTGGCTTATGGGCTTCGTTCGCCGTCACGACTTCAAGTGCTTCGGCGTCTACCGCATCATCCTGGGCATCGTGGTGCTCGCATACTTCTTCGTCCTGGAGCCGATGCTCGGCCTCTAACTTAGTCGACGCTGCGCGGCGGTCAGGGCGACAACTTGTCATTCAAAGGGGGTGGCATGACCAAAAGGTCTATGCCGCCCCCTTTTCATGCCAATTTGTTCGCCCTGACCGTCGCTCGCTGCTGCTGCCATGACATCGGTGGTTTCGTGATTGTCAATAGATTGGTGCAAAGTAACCTGACCCCATTGTGCCAAATCCGCTGGGGCGGGCCTGACGGTGGCGCACGGAGTCGTGGTGTGATTTGCGTCGGTGTCCGCGCGGCTCGGTATACTGGTACGGCTCAAACTATGGCGCTGCCCGCAGGCGCGCCGTCCGTCAGATGAGGAGTCGCCCATGACCCAGCCCCTGCCCTGGGAAAAGAACACTGCCGCGCCCGTGCCGCCCGCGCCGGAACCCGTGCCGCTCGATGCATACACCGCCCCCGCTGCGCCGGAGCCCGAACTCGTTCCGCTCGACATCTACGACGCTCCCGCGCCGGCGCCCAAGCCCGCCAAGCCGCTCGTCGACATCGACAGCCTTAATCCCGCCCAGCGCGAGGCGGTCCTGTCCACCGAGGGCCCGTTGCTGGTGCTCGCCGGCGCCGGTTCGGGCAAGACCCGCGTCTTGACCTTCCGCATCGCCCATATGCTCGGCGACCTGGGTGTTAAGCCTTGGCAGGTTCTTGCCATTACGTTTACCAACAAGGCCGCGGCAGAGATGCGCGAGCGTCTGGCGGCACTCATTCCCAGCGGCACCCGTGGCATGTGGGTGTGCACCTTCCATGCTATGTGCGTGCGCATGCTGCGCGAGGACGCCGACCTGCTGGGCTACACCGGCCAGTTCACCATCTACGATGACGATGACTCAAAGCGCATGGTGCGCGACATTATGCAGGCGCTCGGCATCGAGCAAAAGCAGTTCCCTATCAACATGATCCGCAGCAAGATCAGCTCGGCTAAAAACGCCATGATCGGACCCGAGGACATGCTCAAGTCCGCCGATAGCCCCAACGACAAAAAGGCCGCGCAGGTCTACCTGGAGCTGGAGCGCCGCCTGCGCGCCGCCAATGCGATGGACTTTGACGACCTGCTCGTGCGCGCACTCGAGCTGCTGCGCACCCGCCCCGAGGTGCTCGACAAGTACCAAGAGCGCTTCCGCTACATTAGCGTCGACGAGTATCAGGACACCAACCACGTCCAGTACGAGATCGCCAACCTGCTGGCCGCCAAGTACCAAAACCTCATGGTCGTGGGTGACGACGACCAGTCCATTTATAGCTGGCGTGGCGCCGACATCACCAATATCCTGGACTTTGAGAAGGACTTTAAAAACTGCAAGACCGTAAAGCTGGAGCAGAACTATCGCTCCACGGGTCACATCCTGAGCGCCGCCAATGCCGTTGTTCGCCACAACTCGCAGCGTAAGGACAAGCGCCTGTTTACGGCCGAGGGCGATGGCGAGAAGATTCAGGCTTTCCAGGCAAGCGACGAGCGCGACGAGGGTCGCTGGATTGCCGGCGAGATCGAGAAGCTGCATGCCAAGGGTACGAGCTACGACGATATCGCCGTGTTCTACCGCACCAACGCCCAGTCGCGTATCCTCGAAGATATGTTCCTGCGCGCGGGCGTGCCCTACAAGATCGTGGGCGGCACGCGATTCTTCGACCGCGCCGAGATCCGCGACGTCATGGCCTACCTCAAGATGATCGTGAACCCGGCCGACGAGATGAGCGTCAAGCGCGTCATCAACACGCCGCGCCGCGGCATCGGCTCCACCTCGATCCAAAAGATCGAGCAGCTGGCGCGCGACAACCGCTGCTCATTCTTCCAGGCCTGCGAGATCGCAACAGCCGAGACGGGCATGTTTAGTGCCAAGGTGCGCAACGGCCTGTCGAGTTTTGTGGCGCTGGTGCGCGAGGGCCGTCGCATGGACGGCGAGCTCAAGGATGTCGTCGAGATGATTGTCGACAAGACGGGCCTGCTGCAGGCGTTTCGCGCCGAGGGCACCATGGAGTCCGAGAGCCGCGCCGAGAACATCCAGGAATTCCTGGGCGTCGCCGCCGAATTTGAGGAGACGCACGAGGATATCGAGGGTACGCTCGAGAGCTTGGAAGAGCTGCGCGCGGCCGGTGTTGCCGACGTGCCTGCCGGCGCCGAGTCCGAGCCCGTCGTGGTGAGTGCGCCCGCGCCCGAGCCGGGACCGTCCGCTCCGGCATCCTCGTTTGAGGCACTTGTCGGCGCTCGTGACGCCGCGGGCTCCAATCCGCTCGATAGCCTAGCCGCCCCGGCGCTCTCGCCGCAGGATGCCCTGGCCGCCGCCATCGCGGGCAACGCGTATGCCGTGCCAACAGAGCTACCGGCGGGCGCCGTGCATGCCGATGAGATCGAGCGCACCTACGGTCCGCTCACCTGTAAGGCGCTGCCGGCACTCATGGAGTGGCTGGCCCTGCGCTCCGACTTGGATTCCCTGGCCGGCGAGACGCATGCCATTACCATGATGACCATCCACTCCGCCAAGGGCCTGGAGTTCCCGGCGGTGTTCGTGGCCGGCATGGAGGAGGGTATCTTCCCGCACGTGCACGACTTTGGCGGCAGCGATGACCCGGGCAAGCTCGAGGAGGAGCGTCGCCTGGCCTACGTTGCCATCACGCGTGCCCGTAAGCGCCTGTTCCTGACCTATGCGGCCACGCGTCGCACCTACGGCTCGACCTCTGCCAACCCGCGCTCTCGCTTCCTCAACGAGATTCCGTTTGAGGATATCGAGTTTAGCGGTATCGGTTCTGCCGGTTTTGAGGGCACGGGCTGGGAGAAGCGCGGCGACCGTCACGGCACCTTTGGCTCGGGCATGGGCTCGGATATGTATGGCGGCAAGGTGTTCGGTTCGCATACGCGCTCGACCGGTGGTTCCGGTTCGCGCGGCGGATCGAGCTTCGACGATTTCTTTGGTGGCAGCACCTATGGCACCGAGCGCCATCGCGGGGTTTCGCCCGACGCCGGCCGTGTTGCCTCGACCTTTGGTTCGGGCGCGCCGCGAGCCAAAAAGCCGTCATCTAAGGTGTCGCCGACGGTTGAGCGCAAGGTCGATCGCGCCAGTGCATCGCAGGACTTTGCCGCGGGCGATACCGTGAGCCACAAGACCTTTGGTGCGGGCACCGTGATCTCGGTCGCCGGAGACATGATCGAGGTTCAATTCGAAAAGACCGGCCAGACCAAAAAGCTGATGAAGGGCTTTGCGCCGATCGTTAAGCTGTCGTAGTCCCAGCGGACCCGGACAGGCGCCAAGGACAACGTCGCCTGCTCGGACAGTCCTGCGCAAGATGGAGGCCACATTAAGTGGCCTCCTTTGCGTGCGGAACTCGCGATCGACGTTGTCCTTGGCGCCTGCCCGGGTCCTTGGGTAACGTTGCTCGCGTGCATCGCTCTGCTCGATCACTTTTTGGTCTGGAGAGCCGGGTGGGCTGATAGATAGATACGAGTAGGGGCTCCCCCGTACATGGACGGGGGAGCCCCTTGTTGCGTTTTGAATGGTTCGCTGGGCTTTGGTGATTGATGGCTTTATACAATTCAGTATAATTTCAGATAGATACTAAAATGTAACTGAAATGAAAACGGTGATAAGGTATGTTGCTAAGCTGTCTTCCCAAAAGGCTCTTCTCTTTGGAGCTTGCCATCGACTTAGAGCCGGTAGAGGTACAGATTTCTCGCATGTATCTTGAGCGGTTTTCGCTTCGCTTGGCACAGCTTGGCGCGTCCGAGCCAGGGCGTTTTATTGTTGCTGAACCAAAAGAGCCACCCAGTGTGATTTCGGCTCGAAATCTTGTCAATGCGGTGCGCAAGGTCGATTCGCGTCCGGTGGCAATTTGCTGGGACGCTATGGATATAGGCTTTATGCACGCGCTATCTTCGGAGGGAATCGCGTATATCCGAGATGAGCGGAATGCTTTTCTGCCGTTTATGGGAGCCGTTATTTCCGATGAGGCGCTGAGCATTTCTCCTGCAGCTCCGCTTTCACCTCAATCTCAACGAATCGTTTTAAATCTCATTGCGGGGCGATGGGTTGACTGCTCCGCCGGCGACTTGGCACGTCTATGTGGCAAAAGTGCGGCAAGCGTCAGTGGCTATCTTTCGGAAATCGCCGCTATTGCTCCCGGGCTTATCGTGCGGGATGGCAAAAAGCGCATGTTGTCCGATGCTGATTTGTCGACCGAGGCTCTGTTAAATGGATTCGAGGACTATCTTCGTACGCCCGTCGTTGAGCATATACGGCTCAAGAGGGCAATCGACAGAGCAGAATTGCGTGCCGTCGATGCGCTGCTATCCGGCGTGTCTGCTCTTAGTTATATGTCCGATCTCGCTCATGACGACTCCGCTCCGACCATTGCTCTCGAAAAGTATCAGGTGGATGCCTTAAAAGAACATTTGGGTGACGGATGGCTGGAGGCCCAGTGGTATGAACCAGCGGCAATTGAAATTGAGGTCTGGTCGTATCCCGTGGATGAACCGTCCGATATCAGTTTTGACACAACGGGTTTGCAATGTGTTGACCCATATTCCTTATACGTTGCCTGCGCAAAAGCGGACTACAAAGATGATCGCTTGTTTGATGCGATTGAGCAGCTCAGGAGGACGATATGTCAAAAGTAAGGGGAATAGAGCGATTTGCCGAAGCCATGAGCAATTGCAAGGGCGGCTACGTTCTTATTGGCGGAGGCGCTTGCAGCGTCTTATTTGACAGGGAAGGCGATTCATTTAGGGTCACTGAAGATCTGGATATCGTCGTAATCGTTGACGAAAAAGGCATTGAATTTGCCACTGCGTTGTGGTCATTTATCAAAGCCGTCGGATACGAGACCGGAAAGGTTGGCGATGGAAAGTGTACTTACTATCGGTTCTGTTTGCCCGAAGGGTCAAGGCGGGTCCTAGACTGTCCAGGTCAAATCGAGCTGTTTGCTCGGCATCCTGATTTTGTGCTTGAAGATGAAGTAAGCGAGGTGGCGCCCCTCTCCTTTGACGGGGCCGTATCAAGTCTCTCGGCAATTATTCTCGACGATGGCTACTACGAATTTATTCGCGACAACGCAACGAACGTAGAGGGCATTACGTTACTCGATGCGCTCCATATCATTCCCCTCAAGATGCGTGCGCACATTGATATCAACAGGAGCTATGAAGAAGGGCGTCATTGCAACGATATAGATAGACGGAAGCACCGTTCAGATGTTGCTCGACTTGCTGGCTTACTGTCACCCTCAGCCCGTTTGAAGCTATCGGAGCAAATGAGGGCTGATGCCGAGGATTTCCTTACGGACTTTGCTTCATATGTAAATCGGCAAACCAACCGTAAGGAAAGGGTGCGGCTTCAGGACACGTTATCGTTTCTTGAAAGGGTCTATTTGTAGGCACCTTGATTCGTTGTGCATGACAAGGGGCTCCCCCGTTGGTGAACGAGGGAGCCCCTTGTTGCGTTTTGATTGTTGTTGCTAGCCAGAGGCTTGCCGGGGTGGGGCGCGGGGTTTGGTCGATCGCGAGTTCCGCACGAGCCGGAGAGCACTTAATGTGCTCTCCGTGCGAGCAGGACTGCCCGAGCAGGCGATCAAACCCCGCGCCCCACCCCGGCAAGCGCTTGGGGACCGGTCGATTACAGGTGGCTGATGATCAGCTCCATGGTGCCCTCGAGTTCAATCTTGTCCACGGTGCTGGGCGCCAGCAGGTGGCTGCCTTTGTGGACGGGGTCGCCGCAGACGGTGCCTTTGCCGTCGATGACCGACAGGCACATGAAGGGCCAGCGCTGCTCCAGGGTCTTGCTGCCGTCGACGCGCACGCGATCGACGGTGTAGCAGGGGTTGGACTCGAGCTCGGTCACGCCATCGACCTCGGGTGCGGTCACGGTGCCGTCGGTCGGGGCCTGAACATCAAAGTCGATGCAGTCCAGGCTCTGCTCGATGTGCAGCGGGCGCAGCTTGCCGTCGGTGCCCGGGCGGTCGTAGTCGTACAGGCGATACGTCACGTCGCTCGACTGCTGCGTCTCCAAAATCAGCGTGCCGGTCTTGATGGCGTGCACGGTGCCGGAGTCGATCTGGAAAAAGTCACCTTTGTGGATGGGCAGGACGTTGAGCATCTCGTCCCAACGGCCGTCCTCGATCATCTGCGCGGCCTCGGCGCGGTCGTGCGCACGCTGGCCGACGATAATCGTGGCGCCGGGCTCGCAGTCCAGCACGTACCAGCACTCGGTCTTGCCCAGGCTGCCGTTCTCGTGCTCGGCAGCATACTCGTCGTTGGGATGAATCTGGATCGAAAGGTCGTCCTTGGCGTCCAGGATCTTAATGAGCAGCGGGAACTCCTTGCCCTCGCAGTTGCCAAAGAGCTCGCGGTGCTCGGCCCACAGCCATGACAGCGTGTGGCCGGTATACGGGCCCTCCGCAATCTGGCAGTCGCCGTTGGGGTGGGCCGAGATAGCCCAACACTCACCGATGGGACCCTCGGGAATGTCGTAACCAAATACGGTTTCGAGCTGGCGGCCGCCCCAGATCTTCTCGTGGAAGATCGGCGTCAGTTTAATCAAATCGGACATGTTCATACCCCCATGGTGTTGTGCGGCCGCCCACTCTAAGCGAGTCATAACGAGCGCCCGTATGACTACAAAAACCTATGCCAACGTTACGTTGTGCAGCTCAAAGCGGTCGCCGACGTTGCGCGAAATCGAGTACTCAAAGGCGTTGCCGCTATCCAAAAAGCCAATCTGGTTGAGCTCGAGCAGGGGAGCGCCGGGTTTGGTGTCCAGGCGCTCGGCCTCTTCCTCGGTTGCCGCTACGGCGCGGATGGTGCGGTGGAAGCTCGAAATCTTCAGCCCACATTGCTCGCGGATAAAGCTATAGACCGATCCGTACAGGTCCTTCTTTTTTAGGCCCGGGATCAGCTCGAGGGGCATATAGGTGTACTCGATAACGATAGGCTTCTCGTCGACCTGGCGCACGCGCACGATGTGATAGGCAAAGTCATCCTCGGCAATTCCCAGCTGGGCAGCGACGTCCGCTGGTGGATTGACAATCGAGAAATCGTAGACCACCGAGGTCACCTTCTCCCCGCGGTGCTCATGTGAAAAGCCTGCGGCGCGGTCGTTTTTGCCCTGGAAAAACGCCTTGCCGGGAAGCCCCGCCGTGTCTTTAACGTAGGTGCCCGACCCGCGCCGGCTGGTGACAAGGCCCTCCTCGGTGATCTGCTCGATAGCTCGCTTGACGGTGATTTTGGAAACGCTATAGAGCTCGCAGAACTCAACGACGGTGGGTAGCTTGTCGCCCGGTTTAAGAGCGCCGTCCTCGATGCTTCGACGGATATCTGCAGCTATTGCCTCGTATTTGGGAATCATGGAACCTCCTTTCTGACATATATGAATTCATATATGAATACATAAGTAAGTATAACCCCCAACGAGGCACCCATATTACTTTTATATAAGAAGTCCGAGAAAGAAAAAAGAAAAAGACGCTTTACTTTAAAAATTAGAGCGCTATAGTTGTGGGCAACGAACGGAGCCCTGCAGTACAGCAGGACCGACCGTTTGGGGACGGTTTTGTTTTGGTGGGTCGGATATCCGGAAAACCGGCGCGCGCCCGCGCCGGATAACCTGCCAAAGCAAACCCGTCTCCAACCGGAAGCTCTAGAACACGAAAGTGAGGACTTGATGGCACAGTATCAGCTGCCCCGTGACTTCTTCTTTGGCGCCGCTATGTCCGGCCCGCAGACTGAGGGCCAGTGGAACCAGGGCGGCAAGCTCGAGAACCTGTGGGACACCTGGTCCATCCAGGATCTGGGTTCGTTCTACAACCGCGTTGGCTCTTATGCCGGCAATGACTTTATGGCTAAGTACCAGGAGGACCTTCGCATTATGAAGGACTTGGGTCTGGATACCTATCGCACCTCCATCCAGTGGAGTCGTCTGCTCGATGCCGACGGCAACCTTAATGAGGAGGGCGCCGCGTGGTACCACGAGCTGTTCCGTGCCTCTCGCGAGGCTGGATTGGAGCCGTTCGTCAACCTGTACCACTTTGACATGCCCACCTACCTCTTTGACCGCGGCGGTTGGGAGAGCCGCGAGGTCGTCGAGGCTTACGCTCATTACGCCGATGTGGCCTTCCGCGAGTTTGGCCAGGAGATCAAGTACTGGTTCACCTTTAACGAGCCCATTGTCGAACCCGAGCAGCGCTATCAGGAGGGCGTGTGGTTCCCGCAGCTCCACGACTATAGCCGCGCTCGCACCGTTCAGTATCACATCTCGGTGGCGCATGCGCTGGCCGTGGCCAACTACCGTCGCGCCTATGACGAGGGCGCCGTTCGCGCCGATGCCAAGATCGGCATGATTAACTGCTTTACCCCGGTCTACACCAAGGAGAACCCCAGCGAGGCAGACCTCGAGGCCGTGCGTATGACCAGCGGTATCAACAATCGCTGGTGGCTCGACCTTATTACCAAGGGTGAGCTTCCCGCCGACGTGCTCGACAGCCTGGCCGAGGGCGGCGTTAAGCTCCCGTTCCGTGCCGGCGACCAGGAGATTCTCAAGCAGGGCGTTGTCGACTGGCTCGGTTGCAACTACTACCACCCCACGCGCGTCCAGGCTCCGGCGAGCAAGGTCGACCAGTACGGCCTGCCGCACTTTGCCGACGAGTACGTATGGCCCGATGCCGTTATGAACGAGAGCCGCGGCTGGGAGATCTACCCGCAAGGCCTCTACGACTTTGGCATGGACTGCGCTAAGAACTACCCCGATCTTGAGTGGTTCGTTTCCGAGAACGGTATCGGCATCATGGACGAATACAAGAACCGTGACGCCGAGGGGACCATTCAGGACGACTACCGCGTTGACTTTGTGCGTCAACACCTGGAGTGGGTCGCCAAGGCAATCGCCGAGGGTGCCAAATGCCGCGGATACCATTATTGGGCCGTCATCGATAACTGGTCTTGGGCGAATGCCTTTAAGAACCGTTACGGCTTTGTCGAGGTCGACCTCATGGACGGCTACAAGCGCCGTCTTAAGAAGTCGGCAGCCTGGCTCAGGCAGGTCGCTACGACCCACGTGGTTGACTAGCGACCGGGCAAACGCCCAAACCGCGCGCCGTCGCGCGCGAAACATGGCACATCTGGTGGCAGAGGGCGACAGACCACCGTGCGCATAGGAAAAGGCCGGATTTGAAAGTTAGGAGCAATCATGGCCAGTGACAACGGAAAGAGCTTCCTCGACAAGTTTGCCGAGGTCTCTGCGAAGGTGGGAAACCAGGTTCACCTGCGTTCCCTGCGCGATGCCTTCGCAACCATCACGCCGCTCTATATCCTTGCGGGTATCGCGGTTCTTATTAACAACGTCGTGTTCCCCCTGTTCCCGCTCGATGCAGCGGGCCTTGCCAACCTTCAGACCTGGGGTTCGGCAATTACGCTGGGCACCCTCAACGTCTCTGCCATTATCTTGGCCGGATTGATTGGCTACAGCCTCGCTAAGAACGAGCGCTTCGATAACCCGCTTGCCTGCGTGGTCGTCGCCATCTCCGCTTTCGTCATCATGATGCCGCAACAGATCACCGCCACGCTTGCCGCCACGAGCCCGCTGCTCACCGACAAGATTACCTCTGCCGAAGTCACGGGCGCCCTTTCGACTGCCAACACCGGCACCAACGGTCTGTTCGCGGCCATTATCATCGCCCTGCTCTCCGTCACCCTCTTCATCAAGATTTCCGGCGTCGAGAAGCTTAAGGTCAAGCTGGGCGAGGGTGTGCCTCCCGCGGTCTCCAACTCCTTTAACGTCATGATCCCGATGCTGCTCAACCTCTCGATCTTCGCCATTGCCGCGGCTCTGCTCGCCGTGTTTGCCGGCACCGATCTGTGCACCATCATCTCCACGTGCATTTCCAACCCGCTCAAGAGCATCATGAACGCCGGTCCGTGGGCTGTTATCCTCATCTACACGCTTGCGAACCTGCTGTTCTGCGTCGGTATTCACCAGTCCACCATCTCTGGCGCTACCGTCGAGCCGATCCTGACCATGCTCATCGTCGACAACATGGCTACCTTTGCCGCCGGCGGCACCATCCAGCCCGATCACTACATGAACATGCAGATCGTCAACAGCTTCGCCCTCATCGGCGGCTCGGGCTGCACCCTCATGCTTCTGCTCGATACCTTCCTGTTCTCCAAGAACAAGGCTTCCAAGACCGTTGCCAAGATGGCTATCGTTCCTGGCCTGTTTAACATTAACGAGCCGGTCATCTACGGTTACCCCGTCGTGTACAACCTGCCGCTCATGATTCCGTTCGTGCTTCTTCCCGACCTGTTCATCGGCATCACCTATGGCCTGACCTGCGCGGGCATCATCAGCCCCTGCATCGCCCAGGTGCCTTGGACCATGCCTCCCGTCATCAACGCCCTGCTTGCCACGGGCTTTGACTGGCGCGCCGGCGTGTGGCAGGCTCTCGAGCTCGTCATCGGCATGGCTGTCTACCTGCCCTTTATGAGGATCTCCGAGAAAGCCATCGCCAAGCAGGAGGCCCTTGCCGAGCAGAACGCCTAAACGTTCGTTTTCCCTTCCATTGTTGCGGGCACCGGTACGCGGTGCCGGTGCCCGCGGCTCTCCTCCTGCGTAAAGATGCAGGGGGTGGGTACAGTAGCCGCAAGGAATAAAACCAGTTGTCGTCTGCGCGCCGCGCAGTAATAAGGAGGAAACCATGAAGAAGATCATGCTTTGCTGCAATGCCGGCATGTCCACGAGCCTGCTGGTCCAGAAGATGCAGTCCGAGGTCGCGAGCCGCGGTCTGGACATCGAGGTCGAGGCTCGCCCCATGAACGAGGCTCACGATCACCTGGACGAGTGCGACATCCTGCTGCTCGGCCCGCAGATTGGCTACACCAAGGGCGATTTTGAGAAGGAGGCCGCCGGCCGTTTCCCGGTCGAGGTCATCAACATGGTCGATTACGGCCGTATGAACGCCGCCGGCATCATTGACCACTGCGTCAGCGTGATGGGCTAGGTGCGGCGCATGGAGGATATGAACGAGCTGCAGATGACCTGCTTCGAGATCATCAGCTATGTCGGCACCGCCAAGAGCATGTACATCAATGCCGTGCAAAAGGCCAAGGCGGGCGATTTTGACGCCGCCGAGGAGCTTATTAAGCAGGGTGACGAGGCTTACAACGGTGGCCACGATGTTCACATGGGGCTCCTTAAAAAGGAGGCCAACGGCGAGCGTAACGGCGAGGCCCCGCTGATTCTGCTGCATGCCGAGGACCAGATGGCCGGCACCGAGACCATGCGCGTCATGGCCACGGAGCTCATCGAGGTCCACAAGCAGCTGCAGGCGCTTAAGGCCTAGTCGGCGTTATTGCCGCCACGGACCGTGCGGTCCAACAGACAACACAGTCCCTTTGACGGGCGCCGGGAGTCTCCGCCTCCCGGCGCCTTTATATTTGGGGAAGGTCTTGCGCGGCCTGTTGAGCAGCCATTTGCGTTTCCCCAGATAGACCCTGCCAAAACAAACCTGTCCCTTTTTGGTAGGTTTTTGCCTTGGGAGCGGTACCATACAGGCAATGTTTAAACGAGAAAGGTGGGCTCCCATGGAACCTAAGCAGTATTACATCGGCATTGACGTCGGCGGCACTTCGGTTAAGGAGGGCCTGTTCGACGAGGACGGCAACCTGCTGGCCAAGGCCAGCGTGCCCACGCCTCCCATCGTTGACGCCGCGGGCTTTGCCGCGGTGACCGAGGCTATCGACCAGGTGGTCGCCAAGGCCCAGATTCCGCGCGCCTTTGTGGCGGGCATTGGTCTGGCCGTTCCGTGTCCCATCCCGGCATCGGGCGATGCCAAGGTCAAGGCCAACATTGCTATTAACCTGCCCGAGCTAAGAGTCGCCATTCAGAAGCACTGCCCCGACGCGGTCGTTAAGTACGAGAACGATGCCAACGCCGCTGCCATGGGTGAGGCTTGGCTCGGCTCTGCCAAGGGCGTGCAGAACGTGGTGATGGTCACCATCGGTACCGGCGTGGGCGGCGGCGTTATCGTCAACGGCGACGTGGTGTCGGGCGTTGTGGGTGCCGGCGGTGAGATTGGCCACATGTGCCTGAACCCCGAAGAGGAGCGCACCTGCGGCTGCGGCGGCCATGGCCACCTGGAGCAGTATTCCAGCGCTACTGGCGTGGTGAGCAACTACCTTGCCGAGTGCAAGAAGGCGGGCGTCGACCCCATCGAGCTCACCGGCCCCTCCGATTCCAAAGACGTGTTCCAGGCCTGCCGCGAGGGCGACAAGCTCGCGCTGGCAGCTGCCGATACCATGGCCGACTATCTCGGCCGTGCCCTGGCGCTTATTGCCAACGTGGTCGATCCCGAGATGTTCCTGATTGGTGGCGGCGCTTCCGCTTCGGCCGATGTCTACCTCGACAAGGTCCGCGAGCACTTTAAGCAGTACGCGCTTTCTGCCTCGCGCGAGACGCCCATCAAGGTCGCTTCGCTCGGAAACGACGCCGGCATCATCGGTGCCGCCTACGTAGCCCTGCGCGCTGCCGGTAAATAGCTGGTGCAAGGGGGTCAGGTTACTTTGCACCAACATGGTGCAAAAGGGACAGCCTTGGCCCCCATGCCTGCCCCAAAATATGCCGTGGCCCTTCCGTCTGCGAAGGCTCGGCATCGGCGTGCTACCATAGCTACGTCCAAGTACACATATCAAGTGGAGGATATCCATGGCAAACGTTCTTGTCTTTGGTCACCAGAACCCTGATAACGACGCCATCATGAGCGCCGTCGTCCTGTCCCAGCTGCTCAACCAGGTTGAGTATGCCGGCAACACCTACGAGGCCTGCGCCCTTGGTCAGCTTCCGGCCGAGTCCGCCAAGCTGCTTGCCGACGCCGGCATTGCCGAGCCCCGCGTGATTGAGTCCGTCGAGGCCGGTCAGCTCGTCGTCCTCACCGACCACAACGAGTCTGCCCAGTCCGTTGCCGGTCTTAAGGACGCCACGGTCTTTGGTGTCGTCGATCATCACCGCATCGGCGACTTCGAGACCGCCGGCCCGCTGCACTACATCTGCCTGCCCTGGGGCTCCAGCTGCACCATCGTCACCAAGCTCGCCGGCGTGCTCGGCGTTGAGCTTTCCGACGTCCAGGCTAAGCTGCTGCTCTCGGCCATGATGACCGATACGCTCATGCTCAAGAGCCCCACCACCACCGATGTCGACCGCACCGTTGCCGCCAAGCTCGGCGAGCAGGTGGGCGTCGACCCGGTCAAGTTTGGCATGGAGGTCTTCCTCACCCGTCCGTCCGGCTCCTTCACTGCAGCCGAGATGGTCGGCAACGACATCAAGATGTTCGAGCCCGCTGGCAAGAAGCTGCTCATTGGCCAGTACGAGACCGTCGACAAGAGCCGCGCGCTCGGCATGATCGACGAGATCCGCGAGGCCATGCGCGCCTACGCCGCCGAGAAGGGTGCCGACGGCATCGTCCTGTGCATCACCGACATCATGGAGGAGGGCTCGCAGGTCCTGCTCGAGGGCGAGACCGAGGCTGCTCAGAAGGGCCTGGGCATTGCCGACGAGCACGACGGCGTCTGGATGCCGGGCGTCCTCTCCCGCAAAAAGCAGGTCGCTGCCCCCATCATGGCCGCCTGCTAGGTTTAGTTGACCGAACGCCACGACCGGATCGCGGACGCCCCGCGCTCCGGTCGTTTTTTGTGCACGACGCTGCGTCGTCTCTTGGGCAGGCGCGCCCGTGCCGTTGAGCAAATAATGTTCAACCTGTGGTTCCGCTTTTCGGCCACGCCTGCGTGCTTGTCGTGCAGGGTAGGCTAGATGCAAGCGTAATACGTTAGAGCGCGGCGCCGCCACTTGGGCGGGCCGTGCTTTTTTAAGACGGGAGCCTTCCCGTGAAAGGAGCCGCCCATGGCAGCAACTGAGCAGCTGTTCAACGTTCGTGAGCGCAAGCGCTTTGAACGTCACGACATTTGGGAGCGCATCGCCGAGAACGGCACGATTTCCGCCGCCGTCATGGTCTTCGCCGCTATCGCCGCCGTCATCTGCGCCAACACCGATGCCTACGAGGCCATCCATCACTTTTTGGAGACCCCGCTGTATGTGGGCTTGGGCAACCTTACGGCCGGTCTCACCGTTGAGCTTTTCGTCAACGACTTCCTCATGGCGATTTTCTTTTTGTTGGTGGGCATTGAGCTTAAGTACGAGATGACGGTCGGCGAGCTCAAGAATCCGCGTCAGGCCATGCTTCCCATGCTGGCGGCCGTGGGCGGCGTCGTCGTTCCCGCCTGCATCTACCTGATCTTTAACCATGCCGGTGCCCGCAACGGTTGGGCCATTCCCATGGCAACCGATATTGCCTTTGCGCTGGGCGTGCTGTCGCTTTTGGGCAATCGCGTGCCCAACGGCGTGCGCGTGTTCTTCTCGACGCTCGCTATTGCCGACGACCTGATTTCCATCGCCGCCATCGCCATTTTCTACGGTCAGAGCCCCAATCCGTTTTGGTTGGGCGCCGCCGCGCTTGTGACCTGCGCGCTCGTGTGGCTTAACAAGACGCAGCATTACCGCCTTGCCCCGTATTCGGTACTGGGTCTGCTGTTGTGGTTCTGCATGTTCAAGAGCGGCGTGCACGCTACGCTTGCCGGCGTCATCTTGGCCTTCACCATTCCGGCCAAGTGCGGCGTCAAGCTCGATAGCCTTACCGATTGGCTGGGCGAGTGCCTGCCGTTGCTCGATGACCGCTACGACGACGAGGCGCACATCCTGGGCCAGCATGACTTTACCGTCTCGACAACCAAGGTCGAGCGCGTCATGCACCGCGTGACCCCGCCGCTTATCCGCATGGAGCGTCTGATCTCCATGCCGGTCAACTTTGTGATCCTGCCGATCTTTGCGTTCGTGAACGCGCAGGTTCGTCTGGTGGGCGTGGACATGAGCACGCTGCTCACCGACCCGGTGACGCTCGGCGTGTACTTTGGCATGCTGCTGGGCAAGCCGATCGGCATCTTTGGTATGACGTTTGCCCTGGTTAAGCTTAAGGCCTGCGAGCTGCCGCACAATGTCAACTGGCACATGATTGCCGGCGTGGGCATTCTGGGCGGTATCGGCTTTACCATGTCGATCCTCATCAGCGGCCTCGCCTTCCCGACGGCCCAGTTTGAGGTTCTGGCTGCCAAGGCCGCTATTCTCGCCGGTTCGGTCACCGCTGCCGTGCTCGGCATGATCTACATGAGCGTGGTCTGCAAGCACCCCGCGCCCAAAGACGAGTAAGAGCGCGAAAACCGGCTCCAGAACCGATTCGGGCGCGTTCAAAATGCGGATTCGGGCGGTGCTTGCCGCCTGCCAGACACGCCAGTGGTCAAAAAACGCCGTTTGTGAGTACTGTCACAAACGGCGTATCATTTTAGGTGCGGAAAATAATGAACAAAGTTATAAGAACTGTACGTTAATGAGTGACCATCGACTTCCAATTTGGCGCTAGCTGACGGTGATTAGGAAGTTTCAAGGTAGCGCGCAGAGATGTGGTGTAAGAGGCGGGGCATGCCCCGCCTCTTCCCTT
>CATYEN010000020.1 GCA_958405565.1 uncultured Collinsella sp.
ATGGTGGGGCCCTTTGCCGGCCGCCTCGGCGCCGGCGCCCAAGGCGCCACACTGGTCTGCGGAGTGTTCTGGAAACTAAGCCCGGCCCCTGCCTGCGGTGACTCGGCTGCGAGCGGCCTGCGATGGGGCCGTTGTTGATTGGGGCCGCTGGGCTGATGTGAGGGCACGTGGTCGTTGCGGGCCCTGGTCCCGGCGGCGGCCTCGGCGCTTTGCGCCTGCCGCCTTTGGGGACTGCGGAGCGCGGCCGGCAGCTGCGGCGCGTTGCGCCTGCTGCCTGCGGGGACTTTGGGGCCGATTGGGGTTGTCTGCACAATTCGCGGTATCATGGTACGGAGTTTTGAAAGGAGCCGCTGGTGGTCACGACGACGTTTGCTTCGCCTTTGGGCGAAATCCTGCTTGCCGCTGATGGCCGCGGTTTGACGGGGCTTTGGTTTGAGAGGCAGGAGCACTTTGGTTCCACGCTTCTCCGGGAAGACCCCGAACATGTTGAAGGCGCCGACGCGGTTTCCGGTACCGGTGGGATGTCTTCGGTGAGTCCGGCAAATGGCGCGGCTTCTTCGGTGCTTGAGCGTTCTTGGGCTTGGTTGAATGCCTATTTTGCGGGACAGGAGCCTCGATTTACGCCGCCGTTGCATATGATCGGCACGGCGTTTCAGCGTGAAGTTTGGTTTGAACTGCTTTCAATTCCGCGTGGCGAGGTCGCTACGTATGGCGAGGTCGCCCAGCGTGTTGCGGCTCGACATCGTGTGCCGGGAAACGAGGCACCCGTCGTGTCTCCTCGTGCGGTGGGGGCTGCGGTTGCGCGTAATCCCATTTCGATAATCGTGCCGTGCCATCGCGTGGTCGCGGCCGACGGATCGCTCAACGGATATGCCGGCGGGCTTGATCGCAAGGAGTGGCTGCTTCGGCTTGAGGGCGCGTACGAGGAATAGCGCTCGAACGCTTTGCATAACTAGGACGCCGCGAAAGGACGAGCCGCTGTCTTTTCGCGGCTGGCATGCGTCCAAGCGCTCGGCATCTGCGCCTTAAGTTTGGCTAAGCCACATCCTGCGTATTTGAAAACGCGCAGGTTGAGCAGCTAAGGCTGCACTAAGGCGGCTGACGGTGCGCTATCATCGGCAGTATCGAAACCTGTATTTCCATGCGCCAAAGGAGCAACTATGAAGCTGATGCTTGCCGAGGACGAACCCGGCCTCTCCCGCGCCCTTACCGCGATTCTTCAACATAGCGACTACGAGGTCGACACCGCGCTCGACGGTCTGACGGCGCTCGAGTATCTGCTCGCTAACGACTATGACGCCGCGATTCTGGACATCATGATGCCTGGCATGGACGGCATTGAGGTGCTCAAGCGCACACGTGAGGCCGGTAAACGTCTGCCCATCATCATGCTTACGGCAAAAAGCGAGGTGTCCGATAAGGTCGAGGGCTTGGACGCCGGCGCCAACGATTACCTGACTAAGCCGTTCGCCGCTAAGGAGCTGCTTGCGCGCATTCGCGCCATGACGCGCGCCGCGACGGCAATTGACGCCACGACGCTCAGCGTGGGCAACGTACGCCTCGACACGGCATCGTGCACGCTTGTGGGGCCCTTGGGCGAGGAGCATCTGGCCAATCGCGAGTTTCAGCTCATGGAGCTCTTTATGCGCAACGCCGGCACGCGCATGCCCACCGAGCGTCTGATGCTCGAGGTTTGGGGTGAGGACGCGCCCGAAGGCGCCAACGTGGTGTGGGTCTATATCTCGTACCTGCGCAAAAAGCTGACGGCGCTTGGTGCCAACGTTGCCATTCGCGCGTCGCGCAACCAGGGCTATTCGCTCGAGGTTGTCGAGGAAGGCGAATAAGCGTGAGCGCGAGCGCGTGGTGCAAGCGCATGACGGAGTGGTTTCACGCCGCCTCGAGTAGTAAGGGGCGGGCTAATTCTGTTGACGCATTGGGCCGCCGCCTGCGTCGAAAGTTTATCCTCGTTGCCATGGGCGCCGTGACCGTGGTGCTCACGCTCATCATCGCCGGCATCAACATCGTCAATTATTCGCATGTCTGCAAGATGGCCGACGCTCGCCTGGACTATATTCTGGCGGGCAAGGACGGTATCGATTGGGGGGACGAGCCTAAAGCCGAGCCCGCTAATGGCAAGGATGCCGGCGATAGCCGAGCGGGCGTTCGCATCAGACACTTCGAAGGCATGACGGCGGAGTCTCCCTTCGACACGCGCTACTTTACGGTGACGATTGACGCCGGACAGGTTGCCGATGTCAATACGGCCCGCATTGCCGCGGTGAGTGCCAAGCGCGCCGCCAGTATCGCCGCCAAGTTGCATTCCAAGGGTTGGGTCTCGGGTTTTTCTGGCAATTATCGCTATACGACCGACGTTCAAGACGATGAGACCACCTATGTGTTCGTGGACTGTTCGCGCGAGCTTGCAAGTTTCCATTCGTTTTTGAGCGCGAGTGTGGCAATCAGTTGCATTGGCTGGCTGGCGGTGTTGGCAATTGTGGCGGGTGCCTCGGGCGCGGTGATTCGACCGATAGTCGAGAGCTACAGCAAGCAAAAGCGCTTTATTACCGATGCAAGCCACGAGATCAAGACGCCGCTCGCTGTGATCGATGCCGCGAACGAGGTGCAGGAGATTGAGAGCGGCGAGAGCGAGTGGACGCAGAACATTCACGAGCAGGTCGCGCGGCTGACGGCGCTCACGGAGCGTTTGGTATTTTTGGCGCGCATGGACGAGGGCTCGGCGGGCTTTACCATGACATCGATCGATCTTTCGGAGGCCGTGGACAAGGCTGCGGCGCCGTTTGAATCGGTGGCGGTTTCGCACGGCAAACGGCTGTCGACGTCGATCGCGAGCAGTGTGCGGGCCCATGTCGATGCCGCGGCGGTGGCACAGGTTGTTGAGCTGCTGCTGGACAATGCCACACGCTACGCAAGCGAGGACAGCGTGATCGAGCTGAGCCTGCGTGCCGTTTCGCGCGGTGCGGGCAAAGGCTCGGCCGAGCTTGTCGTATCGAATGCTGTTGATGAGCTGCCCGAGGGCGACCTGGACCGGCTGTTCGACCGCTTCTACCGTGCAGATGTCTCACGCAACTCCAAGACGGGCGGCTCGGGCGTGGGCCTATCCGTCGTGCGCGCCATCGCCGAAGCCCATGGCGGATCCGCCACCGTATCCGGCCACGATCATCAGATCACCTTCACCGTCCGCCTCTAAAACCTGCCAAAAAGGGACAGGTTTATTTTGGCAGGTTTTATCTGGGGAAACGTCGACAGAGGAGGCTGTGGGCTGAGGGTACGTCCCGGCGTGACGCTGCGGAGCGGGACGCACTTTCCTCTTGGGGCGCCTAGCGGAAACTGCATCCCAGTTTGAGGCTTCAGAACGGGACGCCGTTTCCGGTTGAGACAACCTGTTTGGACATCTTTCTACGCTCGCTTTTGCAGAGCGTAGATCGATTTGTCCATGTTGAACAGATATGCCACAACGCAGACGATGAAGAACGCCGGCAGATTACCGAAACCGAAGACCTCGCAGCCAATGAGGATCGGCGCGAGTAGCGTGTTGGTGGCGCTGCCAAAGACGGCGGCGTATCCCAGCGCGGCGCAGAGCTCGACGGGCATGCCGAGAATCCCGGCGAGTGCGAAACCCAGGCTGGCTCCGATGGAGAACAGCGGTGTTACCTCGCCACCCTGATATCCTGCGGCAAGCGTGGCGATGGTGAGTGTGAATTTGAGCGCCCAGTCCCAAGGCATGATGGCGACCTTGCCGTCACCGTTGAGCGCCGCCGATATCAGGTTGGTGCCAAGGCCGCAGTATCGCCCCTGCCACAGCACGAACAGAATCGCTGATAGCGCGATGCCCATAACGGCGATGCGCGCATAGGGGTTGGGGAGCAGCCGCGCTGCAAGGGTCTTGGCATGGGCAAGGCACCAGGCAAAAGCTCCACCTACCATACCAAACGCGATGCCCAACAGCGCCAGCCGTCCAAGACCGGGGAGGTCGAGCGCGCATGAGGCGGTAACGGCGACCTCGAACTTCTCGAGCCCCAGGGCGCCAGAGGTCATACTTGCGGCGAGCGAGGCCGTAAGCGCGGGAAACAGCGCGCGGTACTCCATGCGCCCTGCGACCAGCACTTCGATAGCAAAGACCGTAGCGGCGAGCGGCGTTCGAAAGAGTCCGGCAAAGCCAGCGGCCATGCCGATAAGCGAAAACGTGTTGCCGGGGTCTCGGAAAGGTAGACGTCGGCCGATCCAATGCGAGACGGTGGCGCCGATCTGTACGGCCACGCCTTCGCGTCCCGCGCTGCCGCCAAAGAGGTGCGTCCCCCACGTGCTCAGCATAATGAGCGGCACCAAGCGCGGGGAGATGGCGTCCTTGCGTCCGTGACCTACGTCGAATACTAAGCTCATGCCCCGATCGGTGCCTTTGCCCCAGGCGCGGTAGGCAAATACGATGGCCAAGCCCATGAGGGCGAGGAAGGGAAGGAGCAACGCGACGTGCGAGTCCCGGAAGGCGCCAATTGCCAGGAGCACGCGTCCAAAGAGGGCACAGATGGCACCAACGATGATGCCGATAGGGATTCCGACGGCACCCATAAGCACGAGGCCGCTATAGGTGTTGACCAGGCGTTTGATTCTGCTCGAAGCGCTGCTTTCTGACATTTTGCTTTCCGACACTTGCTCTCTTGATAGAAAAAGAGCTGGAGTTGCGCATCGTTGAGAGGCTTTCCAGCTTTAGCAAAACAAACTTATAAGATGCGACGGGCCGCGTCAAGATAATTACCGGACGGCCTAGGAGGCGGCTGGTTGGCTGGCTTAAAACCTAGCGCGTGAAATGACGCCCCACGCTATTCAGCGCGCTTGATAGGATGACGAACCACGGTCTTAAGTTTCTCCGGTGCGCATTTGCGTGGATCGGAGAGATAGATTTCGTGATGTAAGCGGGTGTCTGAGAAGTCGGGAACATAGCCCAGCTCGGTCGTGTATTCATGCATAGCGTCTACGGTCGCCGGTTCGTTGTCGTAGGGCCCGGTGTGCATGCATTGAACGCAGAGACCCTCGTCAACTTTAAGCAGTTCGACGGCGGAAAAGTCCAGTTTCTTTTTGGTCGTGGCTTCCGCGACTGCCCAGTCAAAGTCATCTCGGGTGACGAAATCGGGCAGGCGGATGCACGAGATAAAGTTGAAATTGTCCTTGCGGGCATAATCGATGTCGCCGCTCGGGGACTCTTGCCACCAGAAACCCTCGAGCGGCGGTACCACAAAGTCGAAATAGCCCTCGATACTCCTTGAGCCTTTCTTTGACATCTTGACGGTATAGGCGATGCCGTAAAGTAGCGGCAGGGCGTTTTGATACTCGCCACCTTCGGTATTTGGGTCGCCCTTTCCGCGAACGGCAACGTAGCTCATAGGCGGGACAGTTACGATACTCGGCTTGCTTGCAGGTTTGTAGAGCTCCTTGCATTCCTTCTTAAAGTCGAATGCCATGTTGGCCGCCTTTCTGCGTATTGGCCTGCTTAGATAGTTGAATCATATCATAGAAACGAACAGCTGTTCGAATGATTTGGCTGACAGATTGAGATGCGTGCGTTGTGCTTGGTGGTCGGCCTGACCCCCGTCGATGATTTCTCGGCCTCCCCGGCGTCTCATCTATAGCTGCCGTTTCCCCATATAAAACCTGCCAAAATAAACCTGTCCCTTTTTGGTAGGTGGGAAATGGGTAATACTAAAGAGTTATCCGACCAGATGGGAATTAATCGATGGCCTATATCGAATTCAAAGACGTCATCAAAGCATACGGCGAAGGCGACGCCCGCATCCACGCACTCGACGGCGCGAGCTTTACGGTCGAGCGCGGTGAGCTCGCCATCATTTTGGGTGCTTCGGGTGCCGGCAAGACTACGGCCCTCAACATTCTGGGCGGCATGGATACGGCAACCTCCGGCACCGTGACGGTGGACGGGCGCGACGTGAGTTCCGCCAACGAGGCGCAGCTCGTGGAGTACCGCCGCGCCGACGTCGGCTTTGTCTTCCAGTTCTACAATCTGGTTCCTAACCTGACGGCGCTCGAAAACGTTGAGCTCGCAGCTCAGATCTGCCCCGATTCGCTCGATGCCGAGCAAACGCTTCGTCAGGTTGGCCTGGGCGAGCGCTTGGGCAACTTTCCGGCGCAGCTTTCGGGCGGCGAGCAGCAGCGCGTATCCATCGCCCGCGCGCTGGCCAAGAATCCCAAGCTGCTTTTGTGCGACGAGCCCACGGGTGCACTCGACTACAAAACTGGCAAGCAGATCTTGCAGCTGCTACAGGACACTTGCCGCAAGCAAGGCATTACGGTCATTATCATCACCCACAACTCTGCGCTGGCGCCCATGGCCGATCGCCTGATCCGCTTTAAGAGCGGCCGCGTGGAGAGCGAGACAGTCCAGCAAAATCCCGTGCCGATCGAGACGATCGAGTGGTAGCGCCCATGGACCAGGACCGCCAAAACAGCCAGCGCCGCGATGCGCAGAACACGGAGCGCGAGCAGGATTTTACGACCTACCGCACCGCCCAAAGCTCAAACGATATGGTGCCGACGGTGTTTCGCCGTGGCATCTACCGCACAATCCGAGGCAGTCTTAAGCGCTTCTTATCCATCGTGGTCATCACCGCGCTTGGCGTGAGCGTGATGTGCGGCCTTAAGGCGGGCTGCGAGGACCTGTGCGATTCGGTTGACGCTTACTTTGACCAGCAGAATGTCTATGACATCAACGTGCAGTCGACCTATGGTCTGACCGATGACGATCTTGCTGCGATCCAAGAGGTCGATGGCGTCGAGACGGCCGAGGGCATCTATACCGAGACCGCCTATACCGCCGTGAGTACGACGCGCGAGCGTGTCGTCGTACAGAGCCTCTCCAAAGAGAATATTGACCAACCGGTGCTAGTACGCGGCGAGCTGCCCGAGACTTCGGGCGAAGTGGCAGTGACCTCACGTTTTTTGAAGGCTTCGGGCAAGAAAATCGGCGATACGGTGAGCTTTGCCGCCAACGATGCGAGCTCGTCGAACCAAAGCGCCAAGGACCAGTTTGCCGATGGGGACTACACCATCACGGCCGAGGTTCTCGATCCTACCGACGTGAGCTCCGACTCGACGGTCAACGCCTTCCGTGCCGCCTCGGCCGCGGACTACAAGTTCTACGTGAGTGAGGATGCCGCGACGTCGTCGTCCTATTCCGCGATCCACGTGGTCGTCGAGGGAGCCAAGAGCCTCAACTCCTATTCCGACGCCTATACGGCAAGGATTAACGAGGTCAAGGGCAATATCGAGAAGATCCGTGAGGAGCGTGAGAAGGCGCGCGCTCAGGAGCTGACGGTCGACACACCGGCGAGCTTGGACGCGGCTGAGCGTCAAGCGAATATGGTCTTTGGGATCGAGCAGGACAACATCAATCGCATGGCCGAGGGCAGCGACGAGCGTGCGCAGGCTCAAGCCGACCTGGACCAGCGCCGTGCCGCCGCCGACCAGCAGTTTGCCGATGCCCGCGCCGAGCTCTCTGACCTGGGCGAATGCACCTGGTACATCCAGGACCGCGGCAATATCGCAAGTTACTCGAGCGTCGAGAGCGATAGTTCTTCGATCGAGGCCATCGCCACGGTGTTCCCATTCATCTTCTTTATCGTCGCCGTGCTTATCAGCCTCACCACCGCCACCCGCATGGTCGAGGAGGAGCGCACGCTTATTGGCCTGTACAAGGCGCTCGGCTATTCACGCGTGCGTATCCTGTCCAAATATGTGGACTACTCGCTGTGGGCGTGTCTGATCGGTGGCGTGCTCGGCAATATCATCGGATTTGTGGGTCTGCCGCTGTTCTTGTTTACGGTGTTCGACGACATGTACTCGCTGCCCCAGATGTTGCTTTCGTACGACATCGTGTCCTCAATCGTCTCGGTGGCGCTGTTTGCCGTGGGCGTGGTGGGAGCCACGATTATCGCCTGCCGCCACGAGATGGCCGAGACCCCTGCCTCGCTCATGCGCCCCAAGGCTCCGCGCGCCGGCTCGCGCATTCTGCTCGAGCGCATCGGCTTTATCTGGCACCGCATGGGCTTTTTGAACAAGGTCGCTGCACGCAACCTGTTCCGCTACAAAAAGCGCGCCTTTATGACCATCTTTGGCATTGCGGGATGCACGGCGCTCGTGATCTGCGGTATGGGTATCCGCGATACGTCGGTCGCGCTGTCGCCCAAGCAGTACGGGCACATCACGCGCTACGATTTGCTGGCGGTCGCCAACCCCGATGATTTTTCGCAGACGTGCGCGGCGTTGGATGAACGCAGTGCAGCCAAGGATTCCAACGTGACCGTGACCTCGACCCTGCCGATTATGACCGACAACGTCACCTTTACGTTTGGCGGTAAGAGCGAGACTGTGCAGCTGATCGTGGTGCCCGATGACCGCACGGGTGACTTGGGCGATTACGTGCGCCTGGAGGATGAGTCCAAAGAACCGCTCGCCCTGCGTGACGGGGATGTGTATTTGAGCAAGAGCTCTCAGCTGGTGCTGGGGATCAAGCCGGGTGACACGGCTCACGTCCAGGATTCGTCGCTCAATGTTGCTAAGGTCAAAGTCAGCGACATCTCGCTCAACTATCTGGGCAACACGCTTTACATGACGCAGGGCACCTATGAGCGCGCGTTCGGTCGAAGCGCGCGCCTCAACGGCATCCTTGCGCTGCTTAAGGGTTCGTCGGCTGACCAGATTGCGTTTAGCAAGAATCTTAAGAGAGACGGTTGGCTTACGATTTCGAGTACGGCCGAGCATTGGGAAAACTATGAGGCGAACTTTACGATTATCAATTCGGTCGTGGTGCTCGTGACCTTTATGGCGGCGTGCCTGTCGTTTGTGGTGGTGTTTACGCTGTCCAACACGAATATCTCCGAGCGCGAACGCGAGCTGGCGACTATCAAGGTGCTGGGCTTCCGCCGTGGCGAGGTGCACCACTACGTCAACAAGGAGACGTTGATCCTCACGGCGATCGGCGCTGCGCTGGGCGTGCCGCTGGGCGGCTTGCTGGCCGAGAGTTTTACGTACATTTTGCAGATGCCGTCGCTGTATTTTGATGTTGAGGTCGAGCCGCTGAGCTACGTGCTATCCGTGCTTCTGGCCTTTGGCTTTACGTTTATCGTCAACCTCGCCACCAACCGTACCCTCAACAAGATCGACATGGTCGGCGCCCTCAAGAGCGCCGAGTAACCTGCCAAAAAGGGACAGGTTTATTTTGGCAGGTTTTATCTGGGCAAACGCCGGACAACCATTAGGTGGCCCGGCGTTTGCCCCGTCAAACGGGCTTTCCATTTGCCTTTCATTCTATTTGGTTTTCGCTCGCAGGCGTGGATGAGAGGCTCTCTTTGGCCTTCGAGATTGGGCTTGTATGGGTCGTATGCCACAAAATGGGCCTATCTACTACGTTTGCTACCACACCCTCGACCGTGACAAAGATTATGAAATTAAAACCGCAGGTAGAGGGCTTGCCAATTTTCGGAAAAGGCGGGTATGGTCGGCCCTCTCGAGTTAAACGTAGTAAATAGGCCCTTTTCTTGGCGCGCGGTCAGCTCAATGCTAATCTCCGTGCCGGAACTGACCCAGTTGTTTGTAAGTTGCGGTGATATACGGACTGTTTGGCGCTTTGGAGCTTCAAAACAGTCCCTATTTCACCGCAACTTAGGAGAAGGGCGGGGGCGGTTGGGTGCTGCTGGGTCGGAGCGTGTTAGGCCTGTTTGCGGTGCTTCCATTGTTTGCGGCACCAGCGCATGAGCGCCTTTATGACGGGAATCGTGATGAGGATGATCCATGCAGGATGGGGCTGTCCCAAACAGAGCCACATGTAGAGGAACCAAGCGATGGCGGCTGCCGGGTAGATGGCCTCGATCAGCTTAGACAGGTGGTGCCGATCGATGAAGTCACCAATCGCGTAGTAGACGGGAACCAGAAAGACGAGGAAAAGCCCCATGCCCCATGTGCCGTAGACAATGCCGAGCACCAGATAGGCGAGAGTAACAAGTGCGGGGAAGGGGAATTTGTTCCATGCACGTCCGACCTTGGTGTGGAAATGCTTGCCATGATGGTCGAGCTTGTCGTGTGCTTCCTTCCAGCTGGAAAACGTCTCGCCGTCGATGGTGACGGTGCCGTCGTCATTGGTGCGTACGCTATGTCCATCGTCCTCAAGCGTATCGATATGCACGCCGTCCGGCCCCACATGCACCTCTTCGCCCTTGCGCTCGTTGGTCACATGGATGCCGCTCCAACCAACATGGACTTCCTCGCCTTTATTGGGATCAATGACGTGGATACCGCGCACGAGGGAAATATCGACAAGTGGCTTATCGCTGCAATCAGCGTGCTCAGTAGAAGCCTCAGCCTCTTCAGCCTTATCTGAAGCTTTGGTGCCGGCGTTGCTGTTCTGTGCCTCATCATCAGCCTGTGAGTCATCAGCGCTAGCCACCGCCTCCCCATACAGCAGCTCATCCAGCGACACGCCATACAGCGCGGCGAGCGCAATAAGGTTATCGGTATCGGGCGAGGATTCGCTGCGCTCCCATTTACTGACAGCCTGACGACTCACACCCAGCTGGGCGGCAAGCGCCTCCTGAGAAAGCCCGGCAGCCTTGCGGCGATCGACGAGGCGCTGTGCCATCGCAAGATCCATGGTGGTTCCTTTCGTTTGATGGTCGAATCGAATGAGCCGAGTATGCCGAGAACAACCGGTAGCGACCACCATTTCTAGTTAGAATCTGCCCCAACCCTACCGCAACTACCGGTAGCAACCCCTAACGACCAGCCATTTCAGGACAAATGTCAGTGCAAGTAGCAGCCAAGAGCCCCCACTCAGTAAGTTGCGGTGGAATAGTTTTTGGATTCAGCCATTTGCGGACTAAGCAGGAACTATTTCACCGCAACTGAATTTCAGACCAGGCACCCGCAGCAAGAAGACGAATAGCCTCGGCCTCCCTAGTTACCGCAGGAGGCCCCAGGGCTTTCCTCCCAAATCTTTCCGCAGGACGGAAGGACCCCGCCGCGCGAAGCGCACGGCGGGGTCCTGACATGTCCGAGGACGATTTGGGAGGAAAGCCCTGGGGTCTCCGATGGGGGCGGTTCCAGCCGAGGCTATTCGTCGCCGAAGCTGATGCCCAACGCCTTGGCCTCGCGTACCAGATCGCTCTGGGGATCGACATACTTGAGCTTGCCAGCGACCTCTTCGAGCGGCATGTGGCACATCTTGCCGTCACGCAGGGCAATCATGTAGCCAAACTCGCCGCGTAGGCAGCCGAGCGCTGCCTCGACGCCGCACTGGGTCGCAAAGATGCGGTCCTGGGCATCGGGCTGACCGCCGCGCTGCGTGTGACCGGGGATGGCGACGCGGGTCTCGCGGCCGGTCTTGGCCTCGATCTCCTTGGCGATGTCGTACACGATTGACGGGCTCGTGCGCTCGGCGAGCTTTTTCTTGTACTCCTTCTTTGACAGCGCCGCATCCTCCTTAGAGATGGCGCCCTCGGCGACGGCTACGATGGTAAAGCGGCTGCCGGTCTCCATGCGATGCTCGATGGTCTTGATGACGTTGTCCATGTCGTAGGGGATCTCGGGAATCAGGATGACGTCCGCGCCGCCCGCGACGCCGGCGTACAGCGGGATCCAGCCGACCTTGTGGCCCATGATCTCGATAACAAACACGCGACCGTGACTCGACGCGGTGGTGTGGATGTCGTCGATGCACTTGGTGGCGACGTCGATGGCGCTCGTAAAGCCAAACGTCATCTCGGTGCCCCAGGTGTCGTTATCGATGGTCTTGGGCAGGGCGATAACGTTGAGGCCCTCTTCGCGCAGGCGGTTAGCGGTCTTGGTGGAGCCGTTGCCGCCCAGCATAAACAGGCAGTCGAGCTGCAGCTTGTGATAGGTGTGGACCATCGCCAGCACCTTCTCGACGCCATCGGCCTCGGGAATGTCCAGACGCTTGAACGGTGTGCGGCTCGTGCCCAGGATGGTGCCGCCGCGGGTGAGGATGCCGCTAAAATCGGCGGGCGACATGACGCGGAACCTGCTGTAGATAAGGCCCTGGTAGCCGTCCTCAAAACCATAGATCTCGATAGGCTCTTCGCTATTGGTCATGAGCGTTTTGACGATGCCGCGCATGGTGGCGTTGAGCGCCTGGCAGTCGCCGCCACTGGTAAGAAGACCGATCCTGAGCATGATGAATCCTTCCGGGCAAGTTATAACATGCGCATAAGTTTACCCCCGCACACTGTTGATGCGGAGGTAAAACGTGTTAGCTCAAATGTATAGAAATGTAAGCAACGTCAGGCGAGCGTAAGGTCGATGGGCCTGGCTCCTTACAGTGCGAAGGCGTCGACGTCGCCCCAGTGGCGGCGCAGCGTGATGGCGGCAGCGGGCTCGGTGTTGTCAAAGACGACCGACCACTGCGTGTTGCTGGTGATGTCCTCCGGATTGGGCTCTTGCGCTGCAGCGCGTAGGGCCTTCCAAGCGACTGCCTCATCTTGGGCGCCGGCATGGGCGTCAAGGACACCGGCGATTGCGACGGCGCGCTCTTTACCATGGCCCAGCTCGCCGTTCTTTTGGTTGGGGAGCACCTCGTCACCATAGCAGGCGTAGAAGTTCGTGACCTGGCGTACGGGCGTCGCCTTGCATGCGCGGTCGGGATCGCGCGGATCCCACTCCACCACCCGCGCGTCACCGGCGGCGTCGTTGATAAAGAAGTGGTAATCGCGTCCGGCCATGGCGTGCATGTCGTAGGCAGAAAGCAGGTCGACGGCCTCCTGCGTGGTGGCCGCGCGGTCGAGCACCAGGCGGATGGCGAGCGAAGTGTTGATGACGGGGCGCTGCGTGTCCTGGTCACAGGGCTTGGAATCCAGGGTGAGCACGGCAATGGACACGCCGCATTCGTTGACGCCGTCGAGCTGGGCAAACGGGCCCATCAGCGCCGCGGCGCGTCCGGCGACGGAGTCAAGTGGAGTGTTGGCGCCCAGGTTATTGAGGGCCGCAAGGCCGATGGAGGCATAGCCGTCGCGCGGGTGATTGCGCACCAGCAGCGCCGAGGTGTCGTCCTTAAAGTCGTAATTGCGACCGGTGCGCACGCGGCCTTCGGCATCGACGGCGGCAAAGGCGCTGCAAGCAAACTGGGGCGCCTGAACATGCGCCGGCACACCAGGCAGTACCTGCGCGACGACGGCGTCGATATAGGCTTGGTCGTCGCGCACGCCAGCGGCGATGATGCGATCAAGATCGTAGTCGTAGGCAATGTCGATTGCGTACAGGTCATAGCCATCCGCGTAGCCGGTCAAGCGTTTGAGCGACGCGGCGGACTTGATTTGCTTGTGATAAACGATACCGGTGGCAGCGGCAAGGCCGACGGCGACTCCCGCGACACCGCAGGCGATAGCAATGTTACGTGGCTTCATGACGGCTCCTCTCGAAGCATTGATATAGGCATTATCGCAAACGACATGCAAGTCACATGCCGCATTCCGGCGAGTGGCATGGCATGCCGAGCCCTAGAGCAGCGCAATCGCAACGATGCAGCATCCGAGCGTCAGAACAGCAAGGTCTGCCCGATTAAAGCGATAGTCGCGCAGACAGGTTCTGCTGACAGGTGGGCGCGTTCCATATTCGCGGTTGACCATAGCGAGCGCGAGCGTGTCGGAGCGGCGCAGCGCACTGCTAAATAAAGGTGTTATGACAGGAACAAGGGCGCGTGCACGCTGCAGGGGTGAGGGACTGTCAAAGCGCGCCAAGCGCGCTTCCTGAGCGGCTTTGATACGATTGAACTCTTCGATAAGCACGGGGACAAAACGAAGCGTGAGCTGTATGGCGACGGTGGCATCGTCGGTGCGCAGGCCAAAACGGGCGAGGGGCCTCAGAAGCGCCGCGGCGCCATCGGCGAGTGCGGTGGGGGAGGTGGTCGCCATGAGCGTCGACGTTCCCAGCATAATGAGGGCAAAACGCAGTACGCAGAGCGCGCCAAAGAGCAGACCTCCTGAGGTGATCTGCACGGGTCCCGCCTGCAACAGCAGAGTCCCCGATACAGTAAAGAGCGCGTTGAAGACCAGGACAAACCCCATAAGCCAGCGAAATGGCTTGAGGGCACGAAGCGCCTGGCGCATCGAACTGCCGCTTGCGGCGAGCGAGGCGAATGCGGTGAGCGCGACGGCGGCAAGGGCGCCGGGCTGCTGGGCGATAAAGCCAGCAATCATAAAGAGCAGACAGAATACAAGCTTGGTGACGGGGTGCAGCAGGTGAACGAGGCTTGACCCCGGACGAAAGATGCCAAACGAGACCGCCTTGGATGCCAACGGGGTATGTCCGGTTTCCACGGGACGTGTGGCCGTTACGCCAACGGATGCCACCTGGATGCCCTCGGAACTCAGCGGCAGCAGCAAGCCGTCCTGCAGTCGAAAGGCCTTGTCGCAGATGCCCAGCACACGCGAATCGTGCGTGGCGATTACAATGCCGCGGCCGTGGCGTGCGAGTTGAGCCAAGAGCTCGAGCAGCAGCCGGTGGGCGCGGGGATCGAGTCCGGCGCTGGGCTCGTCGAGCAGCAAATACGGTGTCTCGAGTGCAAGCATATCGGCAACGGCGATACGGCGCTGCTCTCCGCCAGAATGGGCAAAAGGGCTTGTGTCGCCGATAGCGGCGAGATCAAACCCGACGCTGGCGAGCGATGTGCCAACGCGTCGCTCGACCTCGGCTTCGTCCAGTCCAAGATTGCGAGGGCCAAACGCCACCTCGTCAAAGACTGTGGCGGCAAAAAACTGCTGCTCGGGGCGCTGCTGCACGAGCGCCACGGTTTTGCGGTACGTACGAAGTTCATCCGCCGTGGGGCGTGTGCCAAGCGCGGCGCCGTCTGCCACGACAGACCCCGCCTGCACGGCAAGCGCTCCGGCAAGGACACGCAGCAGCGTTGACTTGCCGGAGCCGGAGGCGCCTGCGATACCGATCACGCTGCCGGGCCTAATTTCCAGCGAAACATGAGATAGGGTACAGGTGTCTGCTTCGGGATAGCGGACGGTTATGTTTGAGCAAGTTAACGACACAGTTCCTCCAGGCCGCATCGAATGAGCAGATCGCGCTGGTCGGCAAGATCTTGCACGGTACCCAGGTATGCGATGGCGCCCGCCTCGAAGACGGCGACTCGGTCGGCGCGCGCGACCTCGTCGAGCAACTGCGTGATCTGGATCACGGCAACATCGCGCTGGCAAAGATGATCGATGAGATCATTGACGGCCTCGCGGGCGGTCTCGTCGAGCATGGCGGTCGTCTCGTCAAAAATCATGAGCGAAGGGGTGAGCGCAACCAATCCCGACGCCGCCACGCGTTGTTTTTGGCCGCCCGAGAGCGTGGCGACATCGCGTTGCTCAAGCTCGACAATGCCAAGCTCGTTGAGTGCCTGCAAGACTTCTGAACGCATTTCGTCGCGGGGGACACCGCGGTTTTCGAGTCCAAAGGCGACGTCATCTCGCACGACTGGAGCGACGATCTGGTTATCGGGATCCTGAAAAGCAAGGCCTACGGTGCCCTGCACGCGCATGGCGGGCCCGTTTGCATCTTTGAGCAGCCCCGCAAGCTCGAGCGCACAGGTGCTTTTGCCACTGCCGTTGGTGCCGACAAAGGCGATGCGCTCTCCTGCCGCGATATTGGCGGCAAGTGCAGCGCAATCGACGGAGGGACGTGTGTCATCGGCTTGCTCAATACCGGCGAGCGCACCTTCTGCCACCGCGCCCGTAATGCCGCCGGTGACGCAGGCGGCGACGCCCAGAACGCCCAGATTGATAAAGACTGCCGGGGTCTGCAGCGCCATGGCGGCAACGCCCAGCTGGCCTACATTGTGCAGCACGGCGGCAAGCATGCTCACGGGCACCAAGCCAACACCCGGCACGGCAGCAAGGGTGACCATGCCGATAAAGGCGAGGACCGTGCCGCCTAGGCTATAGACGAGCATCATGGGCGAACCAAACAAAAAGCCCGATGCAAAGACCTTGACGAGTGCAACGGCGGCGGCGCTTTTAACATCGAGCGTATAGAGCGCGACGACTACGGCCACGTTGGCAAGGCCCAGTTTAATGCCGGGCACCGCGACGGGCAGCGGAATCATGGTCTCCAGATAGGACAGTACCAATGCGCAGGCGCACAACAGCGAAACGCGCGCCAGGCGGCGAGCGTGCTCGATATCGACCATCTCCACGGATTAGCGCCCCACTACGTCGTAGGTGGTCTTGGCGCTCTCGTCGACGATATCGACGGTGAGTTTGTGCGGAAGGCAGACAATTTGCTGCCCGGCAGCGTCAATCCAGCCCTGGTGCACGCAATCCTGGTTGGGACAGTCTGCCTTCTCGACGTGCACGCGTCCATCTTTGATTTCGATGAGGTTGGTTCCCAAGTCGGTCGTAACGCTCTTGGTCGTGTTCTGGCTCAGAGGAAGCTCGTAGACGTTTTGCTCTCCATCGCGGATAACGACTGTGGCCGTGTCGGCGTTCGTGTTTGCTCCCATCAGACGCGTGGCGACCAAGCCGACGCATGCGATGGCCGCTATCGCCAAAACCAGGATGAGGTTGAGTCTTTTGTTGTCGCGCCCATCGCGCGCACCTTTGCGCTTGACCATCATGGCTCCTAGTCCTGCAAGATCTTGAACGTCGAGCCGTCGCTCTTGGTGGCGCGATCGTCCATATCGACTAAAACGCCGCCTTCAAAGCGCTCATCGCTTTCGATGAGCTCCATGGCGCGGTCGTGGCCGAGCAAAAACAGGATGGTAGAGTAGGCGTCCCCAAGCACGGATTTCTTGGTCATAATCGAGGCGCTCTTGAGGTCGGTGGCGGCGGGGTAGCCCGTTTTGGGGTCGAGGATGTGGTAGTAGAACGTGCCGTCCTGCTCAAAGCCGCGCTCATAGAGGCCGCTCGTCACAAGGGAGCGGTTGCGCGTCTTGACGGTGGCGAGCACGTCGTCCTGCGCGCCGTTGGGGTCTTGCACGCCCACGTTCCAGGCGTCGCCGTCAAAGCTCTTGCCCATCACGTAGACGTTGCCGCCCAGGCTGATGGAGGCATTTCCGACGCCGTGCTTCTTAAAGAGCGCCACGAGGTCGTCGGTGATGTAGCCCTTGGCAATACCACCCAGGTCGAGCTTGGCCTCGGGGTCGGAGAGGGTGACGGTGGTGCCGTCGACCGAGACGGTGCGATAGTCCACATGGGGGAGTGCCGCCTGGATGTCCTCAGCTGCGGGCTTGACCTCGTTGTCAAAATCCCAGAGGCTCGAGACGGCGCCGATGGTGATGTCAAAGAGCCCGTCGGATTCCTTGGCGTAGCGGATGGCTGCCTCGATGACCTCGGCGGTCTCGTGCGCGACTTCCACGGGCTTGCCGCCTGCATTGTTGATGTTCCAGATATCCGAGCCCTCCACGGTGCGCGAGAACTTGTTCTCAAAGTAGGTGCAGCGGTCGGCGACCTCGTCCATGACCTTTTTGCTGCATTGGGCGCTGATATTCACGACAGTGTCGAAGACAAAGAGCGTCGTGCTCTGCACCTTGGGCGAGTTGTCGGAGCCCGCGGAGCCCGCTTTGGACGCGGTTACAGAGCTCGAGTCGCCCTGCGTGCCCGAGCAGCCGGTAAGTGCACCGGCGCAAGAGACGAGGGCCCCGCCTGCGAGGGCGATAAACGTGCGGCGGTCGATGGTGTGGGGGGTCTGGATCATGGTGAGCTTTCTGTCGGTGGCGTTACGGATGAGCCAGCGCCTGCGCGAATCGGTGCTGACGGGGTGCCGGGCTGCGGGTGCGCGTGCCCTACATGAGCAGGTAGCAGAGCGCGGCGAGGATGGCAGCCTTGACGAGCGTGAGCGCAACCTCGGTCCCGCGAATGGCGGGCCCTGCGGGCGGGCGCTTGCGGGTGTTGCCCTGCGCGAGCTCGCTGGCATCGTCGGTTGCCTGATCGCGCTTAAAGCCGTCGAGCCGGGCGAGCGTCACGTTGGCCATGGGGCAGCCATCGGCGCAGCGCCCGCAGGCGATACACTCGCCCGATCGCAGGTCGGCGCGCTCGGGGTGGATGCGCACCGGGCAGCTGTCCTGGCAGCGGTTGCAACCGCGCGCACAGCTTTCGCGGCGTCGGTTGAAAAGTGAGATCGGCAGCACCGGCAGCAGTGAGAATACGGCACCGAAGGGGCAGAGGAACTGACAGAAGAAGCGCTCGACAAGGGCCATTCCCACCATGACCGCGCCAAGCGCGGCAAAGGCCGCGGGCGCGATGCCCTCGAGCGAGCGCGCGGTGATGCCGGCGAAGGCGACCCAGGGGCTCGCGCCCGAGACCTGGGGCCAGATGCCCATCATGCAGAGGGCGCAGATGCCCGCGAGGACGGCGTACTTGACGAGCTGGAGCGCGTGCTGCACGCCCGCGGGGAGCCGGTGCGCGCCCTTGCCCTCAAGGCGGAGTGCCCGGCGCAGCGGGGTTGCAAGTGCGTAGACGATATCGCCGAGCGTACCGAAGGCGCAGGCAAAGCCGCAGAAGAAACGGCCGAACACGCAGGTGAAGGCCAAGAGGGCCAAAAGCAGGGATAAAAAGCCGGTGAGCTCGATGGGTGCATGGCTCCCGAGCTGCGTGAAGATGTACTTGACGCCGTTGAAGGCGGCGTTCCAGGCGGCCGGGAAGCAGATGAGAAAGCCGAACTGTACGCACCAGCGCACGCCGCGATGGAGGTACTGTCGGCGCAGGCGCTCCTGCATCTTGTTCTTGGGGTGCGCGATGACGTTTGCGCCGTTGCGCAGGCTCTCAAGGGTTCCCGCGGGGCGCTTTGCGCCGCGGGTCTTGGTGGATGCAGTCCTGGCCATTACTGCGCACCTCCGGCGTTGCTCTGCTCAAGCGCCGCGTTGACGGCGTTTAGGATGCCGGCACTCGAGAACGTGGCACCCGAGACGGTGTCGACGTTGGTTCCCTGGGCGTCGCAGACAGTCTGCGTGAGGCCCTCGGCCTGCGCAAAGTAGGCGGGGGTCTCGCCGGCGTGGTCCGTGACCTCGACGCTTTCGATGTATCCGTTCTCGATGGTCACGCGGCAGGTGACAGTGCCGCCGTAGCCCTGGGCGCTGCCCTCGAAGGTGCCGTCGGTGGCATAGGCCCCGCGCGTCTGCGAGCGCTTGGCCTGGACAGCCTCCGCCTGGGTGCGGGCGTCGGCCTCTGCCACCTGGGCGGCCCAGCTGCTGTAACCCGCCACGATGGCGACGATGGCCGCGGCGTTGACGGCTTTGAGATAGAAATTGCGGTTGCGCCAGAGGTGGCGCCCAAGGAGGGCAAACGGGTTACGCATGGGCGTCAGCCTCCTCGTCGACTCCGCTTGCGGCGGTCGTGTTGGCCGCAGTCTCATCGGGGGCGTTTGTCTTGTCAGAAGCGTCCGCCTTGTCGCCCTTGCTGTCGTTTGCGTCCTTATAGGCCGCGGCCGAGCGCGCGAGGGCGTCGGCGTAGGCGTTGGCAATGGCGCGGCTGGAGTAGGTGGCGCGCGCCACCACGTCGATCTTGTCGGCCTCGGTGCCCGCGAGCAGCTGTTCGGGGATGCCGGTGTAGACGGTACCGCGGAAGGTGCGGCCGTCGATGGCATTATCGAGGTAGGGCTCGTTATCCTCGTCAAAGGGATCGAGTGCGTCGGAGAGGCTCTCGTCGGGCTTGCCGCCCACGCCCTCGATATCGTGGATACCGGTAACCTTGTCGTCCTTAACGGTGACGGTGAGCTTGACGTAATAGGGGATAAACGCTTCCTCGTCCTCCTCGTTTTTGCAGAGGGCGTAGCCTGTAAAGTCGCCGTCGGCGTAGTGGACCTCGTCTGGCGTGTCGGGCGAGGGGTCCGGGTTGGGCGCGGGGTCGGGGCCGGGCGCGGGCTCGGGGTCCTTTGTGCCGGCTGCGGCCTGCTTAAGGCAGCCCTGGATGGCGCCCAGGATGCCCTCGCTCGAATACGTGGCACCCGTCACGGTATCGACATTGACGCTCTGCTTTTGCATGACGAGCCCGGGGAGCGCGTTCCAGGCGCGGCTCCAATACTCGGGCGTGTCGCCCGTGTTCACGAGTTCTATGTTGGCGATCTTGCCGTCCGCGATGGTCACGCGCACGCTGACGGGCGTGTCCTCGCTGTAGCCCCAGGCGGAGTCGGTGTAGACGCCGTCTGCGTAGCCGCCGGCGGGCGTGAAGGGGTCGATGGTGTGGTGGGGCTTATTGGAGGAGCCGCCGGCCGCAGGGGCGGGGGCAACAGTCTCGGCAAGCCCGCCCGATGCCTTGACCAGTGCGTTTTTGATGGCCATGAGCAGGCCTTTTGATGAATACGTGGCACCCGAGATAGTGTCGACCGACGTCGACTGAGCGCTAATCACCGACTGGGTGATCGCCCGGGCACGCCCAAAGTAGGCTGGGTCGTCTGCAGACGACACTATGTCGATTGCCACGATCTTGCCGCCCGCGATGGTCACGCGCACGGTGATACTGCCCCTAAAGCCGGTACCTGTGCCTTCATAGGTGCCGTCCTTGAGGTTTGCGGCGTCCATACCATAGGCCGAGGGGTCGAGCGATTCGGTTGCCGGCGTTGCCGTCTCCTTCTGGACGTTGGAGGTGTCGACGGTCTTGAGGTCGGCGCCTGCGGCCTCTTGCGCGGGCGTGGCGGCGACCGTCTTGGCCACGAGCGGGGTGTACTGGGACACCACGAGGGCCACGGTTGCGCCCACGGCGATCGAGGGCACGATGAAGCCTGCCGTGGCGAGGCCGTGGCCGAGCGCCTTGGCTTTTGAATGCTTGGGTTGGTAGTTGTCCATTTGTGGGTGGTCTCCCGTGGTCGAGTATGAGAAAAGGCCCGCAGCCCTGGTTGGGGCTGCGGGCGCTTGCGTTGCGAGCGCGTGGCGCGCGTTTTAGGCGCTAGTGCTGCATGCGGCGGCGGATGGCGACGCCGGCGGCCGCGATGGCGGCGCCGATACCGGCGAAGATGCCGACCGTGGCGATCTGGGCATCACCGGTGCCGGGGAGGCCGCTTGCGTCCTTCTTGGATGCATTGGCCTTCTTGGTATCGGTGGTCGTCGTCGTGGTCGTCGTGGTGCTCGTGGAGTTGCCCTTGGAGCTCTGGCTGGGCTTGGCGAGCGCCTCGCGGGCGGCCTTGAGCGCAGTCGTCGCGGCCTCGACGTCGGCGGCAGAGGCGTCGTCCTTCGAAAGGACGGCCTGGGCCGCGGCCAGCGCGGACTGGTATGCCTTCCAGGAGTCGGCGGTGTAGTCGGACTCGTTCAGCGCATCGGCACGGCCAATCTCGACCTTAAGGTCGGTCTTCTGGTCGGTCGTTGCGGCCTTGGCGAGCGCGGCCTGAGCGTTCTGGAGCGTCGAGAGGGCGTTGGCAACCTCGTCGTCGGAAGCCGCGGGGCTCTCGTTAACGCCCTGGGCAGCGCTCAGCGCGTCCTGGAACGCAGCCCAAGATGCGGCGGTGTAGGTGCCCTGGTCGTTGCTCAACTTGGCAGCGGCATCAATTGCGGCGTTGAGCGCCGTCTTGTCGGCTGACTTGGTGTAGGTGAAGCGCAGGTTGGTGGTGTAGCCGGTGGCCTCGACCTCAATCTGGTAGTCGCCGTTGGCATTGAACACCAGCGATTTATCCTGATTGGCGGCCGCCAGGTTAAGCGAGCCGTCGGCGTTGAAGATCTTTACCGCACCGCGGCCCTGCGCGCTGTACTCGGTACCGTTGACAGCGACCTTGGTGATCTTGCCGACATAGTTGGCAAGATCCTCGTCCGTGGCATCGTTGGCGGCGATGAGCTTAAGGTTTGCGGCGTCAAAGCTGGCAACGAGCTTGGAGGTGGTTGCCGTAAAGCTCGTGCTGATGTCGGCAAACTTGCCGCTCTTGTCGATGGCGGTCAGCGTGTGGCTGCCGGGCTTAAGAGCCGAGGCGTCAAACGTGACGGACACGGAGCTGCGCGCGTTGCTGGCAAGCGGCTCGACATCCTTGCCATCAATCTGATAGGCGGCGTCGAAGCCCTCGGGCAGGGTGACATCGGCCATGACGGTGGCGTTGGCGCCGTCAAGCGAGGCATCCTCGGCCTTGATGGCGGCGTCGGCATCCTTGACGGGGACGTACTGGTTCATAGCAACGGTGTAGGTGCCCGTAGAGGTGTAGAACGTCACACTCTTGATGGTCTTGCCCATCATGGACTTGTAGTGCCGCGAGCTCAACGGGCTGCCGTGAGACTCGTTGACCAGGCCGCAGCTCCAGGCAATCTCCTTGCCCTTCCAGATGTTCTCGACGGTGCGCATGCCATAGCCCTCGGTGGTGCCGTCCGCATCGGCGGCATTGACCACGGCACCGTATACGGTCGCCTGGTTGCCGTCGGCGTCGACCATCTGCTCGCGCAGGTTCTTAAAGTCGATCTCGTAGTCGCCGTACTTGCTGGAGGTCTTAAAGTTGGCGGTGACGTTTTCAAGTTCGGTGGCTTTCTTGCCCTCGACAGCGCCAAAGTTCAGGTTGCCCTCGGAATCGGCGGTGAGCTCCTTGTAATTGGTCGGAACCTCGCCGGCGGGCAGCACGTAGTAAGAGTAGTTCGCAGACTCAAACAGGGCGTCCTTGCCCGTGTAGGTCGTCGTGGACTCCTTGCCCTTGATCGAGGTGGTGATCGTAACGGAGCTGTTGTCGGTCACGCGGGTGAACTTGGACCAATCGATGTCGCCTTCGCCCACCTTGACGGCAAACGTGGCGCCCGAGATATCCGTACCGTCGGAATTGACGTGGTAGGAGCCGCTCGCCAAGCTGGAGCGTGTCTTCTGCAGCGTAGCCGAGGTCACGATGTCGGTGCCGGCGTTGTTGTTCTCGGCGGCATAGAAATCGGCGTAGGGGATGTTCATGAGCACGTAGTCGCCGGCCTCGGGATACAGGCTCACGAGGGCATCGAGTGCGCCCTGCAGGTGAGTGATCTGCTCAGCTGCCTCGGACTCGCTCAGGTTCGTCTTGGCAAGCAGGTCCTTGGTCTCGGCGGTCTCGGTCTCGATGGCCGAAGCGGTCCAGGAGTCCTCGGTGTACTTGGACTTATCGAGGGCCGCAGCCTTGTCGTAGAGCTCCTGGAGCTGGGCCTTGGTTTTCTCGGTCACCGGCTCCTTGGCGCCCACGATGTTGTCGTCGGTCGCCTGGAAGGTGTAGGTGTAATCGTTGTAGCCCAAGGCGTGGACGGTGAGCTTCCAGTAGCCGGTGCCGTTGGTGCCCTCGGGCAGCTGGCAGCGCTCGGACTTGGTGAGGCCCAGCTGAATGCCCATGGACTTGTGCATCCAGTTGTCGGCGGCAAACTTGGTGCCGTAGGTGGCAAGGGCGTTGGTGTAGGTCGCGTCGTCGCCGTAGTAGGTCCAGGTGACGCTTTGCATGTTGGCGCCCAGGTCGCCGTAGTCGCCGTTAAGGTCCACGCGCAGGAACTCGCCATAGGAGCCGCTCGCGTCCTTAACCGTGGGCTCAATGCCCGTGGCGGTCTTGAGCTCCTGGCCCTCGATGCCCGAGTCGGTGCCGGTGGCGGCAGCCGAGAAGCTAAAGGTGCCGTTGTTGTTCGTCACGGTCTTAAGGCCGTTGGTATCGGCGTCGACGGCTGCAACCAGGCCGGAGTAAGCCTGGAGCTTGTTCTCGCCATAGCCGCCGGCAAGCGTCTCGCCGTTGGCCACAAAGGTGTGGCTCGCCTTAAAGGCCTCAAGATCTGCGGTCTTGATCTTGACGGGGACGTACTTGAGGCCCGTGACCTCGTAGTCTTTGAGCGTGTAGCTTGCACCGTCGCAGGTCATGGCGCCGCGGTTCCACGTTACGGTCTTGCCGTCGGTCGTGGTGAACGACTTGCCGTCGGCGGCCCAGGTGGCCAGGTCAAACGTCGCGCCCTCGTTGGTGTAGATGGTGGCCATGCACTGGTAGCTGCCACGATGCAGGCCGTGGTTGGCGGTTGCGCGGGTTACGACGTCAAAGGCGCCCGTGTCGGACTCATTGTGCGAATCCGGCTCGGCGCCAGTTGCATTGGAACCTGCGGCCTGTACGTTCTCGGCAGCCCAATACTCGGCCCAGGTAAGACCGGCGTAGCCGTAGGTGTACTCGTCGGTCGCGGGGGTCGACGGGTTCTGCTCGTCATAGGCAGTCTGCAGGGCGTTATCGACGGCGGCCTTGATGGCGTTGGACGAGACGGTGGCGGTGGAGACGGCATCTACGTCTGTTCCGTTTGCCTTGACAATCTTGTCCGCCATGCCGGTGACATGCTTGCGGGTATTGCCGTTTTCGGCTTTGTCGAGATAATCCCAGCTCTCGCCGGTCAGAGCATTGTAGGTCTCATCAGAGACCTTAACGGAGGTAATCTTGCCCGAGGCGACCTGTACGGTCACTTTGACCTCGTAGCTGTCGACGTCCCACTCGTTACCGCCCGCAGCGGGGTTATTCGAGTCGGCCGTTGCCGTGCCCGTGTACGTGCCATCTGCGATTTTGGTCAAATCGTAGCTGGTCGAGGAGGACGTGGTGTCGTCGGAGACGGCGCTCAGGCTATACTCGGAGCTGAGGGAATTCGTTTCCTCGCTAGTGGCGGAGATCGGCACGTTGTTGGTAGCTTCGGAGCCGGTCTCCGTCGTTGTTGCTGCGGCAAAAGCGCTGGCGGGCATCATCGAGACGGTCATCGCGGCGATGAGCGCGCCTCGACAGGCGTTGCTGCCCACAACATTGAGCTTGCGCAGCACAGCGTTGTCTTTTTGCATAGAACCTCTTTTCCATCGGTTGATCGTAGGGTGCCGCTCTCCTTTCTCTTGGCACCCGAATGGACATGTATCATGCGCGCTCCACATGATATGTAAGCGCCGTATAACTTTTTTGAATGGGCAAAAAAGTTATAGGCAGCAAACAAAAATATCAGAAATTACCATGGGTTAACTTATGAATTTCATTGTCGTTTAGATGTAACGCAAGGCATCGTGTTGCCTGCGGCAGTGGACGCTGCGGGTTGGGCACTTGATTTGCCGGATGGACCGGCATATTGGGGGTATGCTGGAGGGGATCATCAGCCCAGCGAAAGGGGAGAACATGACGGATCAGGAAACGCCCGAGTGCGCGCACGTGACGGCCGACGATATCGAGGCCGCAAACGACCTCATTGACTTTATCGAGGCGTGCCCCAGCATGTTCCATACGGCGGCGACCATTATGGCCGAGCTCGACGAGGCGGGCTTTACCTATCTGCCCGAGAATGCCGCGTGGGATATCGAGCCGGGTGGGCGCTATTACACGCAGCGCAACACCTCGAGCATCATAGCCTTTAAGGTGGGCGAGGAGCTCGCCGCAACCTGGGGTGAAGACGGCGTTGCCGGCGATTATCATTTTCAGCTCACGGCTTCGCACAGCGATTCGCCGACGTTTAAGGCCAAGGCCGTGCCCGAGCTCGACGGCGCGGGCGAGACGCTGCGCCTGAACACCGAGGCCTATGGCGGCATGATCGACTACACCTGGTTCGATCGTCCGCTGGCGCTGGCCGGACGTGTGCTGGTGCGCGAGGGCGACCGCATCGAGAGCCGCCTGCTTGCCACTGAGCGCGAGGTCGCCATCATCCCGAGCCTCGCCATTCACATGAACCGTGGCGTCAACGAGGGCTTTGCGCCCAACCGTGCCGTCGACCTGTGCCCGCTCATCAGCGCCGGAGAGCTTAAGCAGGGCGACTTCGACGCACTGATCGCCGACGAACTCGATGTGGAACCCGAGCAGATCTTGGGCCGCGACCTGTTCCTTGTCAACCGTCAGGACGCGCGCATTTGGGGTTGGGCCGACGAGTTTATCTCGACGCCCAAGCTCGACGACCTGGCCTGCGCCTACACCTCGCTGCAGGCGTTTTTGGGTGCCGAGAACGCGCACGACGTCTCGGTCTTCTGCTGCTTCGATAACGAGGAGGTTGGCTCCGAGACCAAGCAGGGTGCCATGTCGACCTTCTTGGCCGACGCGCTGCGCCGCATTAACGGGTCGCTGGGCTTTGACGACGAGTCCTACCATCGCGCACTTGCCGCCTCGATGCTTGTGAGCTGCGACAACGCTCATGCCGTGCACCCCAATCACGCCGAGAAGTGCGATGCCCGCAACCAGGTGGTGCTCAACGGCGGCATCGTCATCAAGGAGGCTGCTAACCAGCACTACTGCACCGACGCTTTTAGCCGCGCAGTGTTTCAGGCCATCTGCGACGACGCTGACGTGCCTACGCAGGCTTTCGCCAACAAGAGCGACATGGCCGGCGGCTCTACCCTCGGCAACCTGTCCAATATGCAGGCGAGCATGCACGCCGTGGACGTGGGCCTGCCGCAGCTGGCCATGCACTCAAGCTACGAGACCGGCGGTGTCCGCGACGTAATGCACGCCATCCGCGCCCTTACCGCCTTCTACGAGCACAACCTAACCATCAGCGGCGCCGAAAGCGTGGAGCTGTAAATGCAAGCCGAAGATATGAAGGCCGAGCGCAGGGCCAAACTTATCGAACAGGGCTCGCAGCTGTTCGCCACTGCTTGCCATGAGTCAGGGATCGACGTGTCCAAGGCGCAACCTACGAGCGATGAAGAGCTCAAGCATAGAGCCTATTCGGATCGCTATGACGAGGAGATGGGTTGGCTCCAATAAGCGAAGCATTATCACTTTGACGAGAGTGTCGCAGGCAGAACCAGCGTCATGGTGCAAACAAACCTGACCCCATTGCACCAAACTCACAAGGAGTGTCCCCACCTGCCGGCAGGAAAGGAACGTCCCCAGGTGCCAACAATGGCAACACCGCAGGCAGAGGATGGGCAGCGAGCGACGTCCAGGACGAGCAAGTTGGCGTGAAAAAGGCGAGGCATTGACCTTCTGGTCATGCCTCGCCTTTTGAATGACAAATTGCCGTTCTGGACGTCGCACAGCGTCGACCGGTTCCGGCGTTTGGTAAAACGCCGGAACAAATTAGTGCTCGATCCAACAACGTAAAGTTTCGCCGGCCTGCAGGTGGCGCAGATTCTCGGCGGCAATGTCGACCACGTTGTTGAGCGTAGCCTCCAGGTGGAACCAGCCGGAGATGTGCGGCGTGATGAGCATGTTGGGCGCATCCCATAGCGGACTTGTCTCAGGCAGCGGCTCGGGGTCGGTGACGTCGACCGCGGCGCCGGCGAGATGGCCCGACTCCAGGGCGGCAACCAAGTCGTCGGCAACCACAAGATCGCCGCGGCCGCCGTTGGCAAAGAAGGCGCCCGGTTTCATCGCGGCAAAGAACTCGGCGTTCGCCAGGCCGCGGGTCTCGGGCGTGCTGGGCATAAAGGATGCGACGATGTCGGCCTCGGCCAGGCGCTCGGGCAGGGCGTCCATGCCGTCCATGTCCTCAAACACAATGGGGTAGACGAGCGGATGGCGCTTGATGCCGCGGACGTGTGCGCCCATGCTGCGGCAGAGCGTGGCAAAGTGGCCGCCGATATCGCCCGCGCCCAGCACCAGCACGTTAGCATTTTTGAGCGAGGTGACCGGACCTAAATCCTCCCAGCGATGCTCACGCTGCAAGTCGTGATAGCCGGGCAGGCGCTTCATCATGGAAAGGACCATGGCAAACATGTGCTCGCTCACGGCCTGGCCGTAGGCGCCCACCGAGCAGGAAAGCTTAGCGTCGGCTGGCACGGTGCCGGCGGCCAAGTAATCGTCATAGCCCGCGGTCTGCAGTTGCAACAGCTGGAGGTGCTCGCACGCGGTAAGCAGAGCAGGGTCTATGTTGCCCAAGATCACGTCGGCGTTGGCGACCTGCTCACGCGTGATGGCGTCGGCGCTTGTGTAGATAAAGTCCTCGCCCGGAGCGCTCGACTCAAGAATTGCGCGATGACGGTCGTTGACGGGCAACAAAACCAGGATGTTCACAAGCAGTCCTCTCCGCTCAACCTACAAAAAAGGGACAGGTTTATTCTGGCAGGTTATATCAGGCAAAACGTTCAAACAAAAACGCCGGATGCAAGACGAGCGTGCCCGTCAGCATCCGGCGCATCCACGGCTACCAGCTCAGCAGCTCGTAACCATCTTCGGTCACCACGAGCTGCACCTCGCACTGGGCCGAATCACTGCCGTCCTTGGTGCGCACGCACCAGCCGTCGCCCTTGCTAATCTTGATGTCGGGCGCTCCGGCGTTGACCATGGGCTCGATGGTAAAGACCATACCCGGGGCCATGATGGTGTCCACATCGGGCGCCTCGGTGGTAAAGCCCACAAACGGGTCCTCGTGGAACTCCTTACCGATGCCGTGTCCACCGTACTCGCGCACCACGCTAAAGCCGGCGTCCTCGACCGTCTTTTGCACGGCCTCGGCCATAACGGAGAGCGGCAGCCATGGCTTGACGGCTGCCAGACCCGCCTCCACGCTGGCTCGGGTGACGTCGACCAGGCGCTGGCGCTCGGCAGAGACCTCGCCGATGCAGAACATGCGGCTCGAGTCGCTAAAGTAGCCGTCCAAGATCGTGGAGCAGTCAACGTTGATGATGTCGCCCTCGTGCAGCACATCCGCATCGCAGGGGATGCCGTGGCAGACCACATCATTGATCGAGGTGCACACGCTCTTGGGGTAGCCCTCGTAGTGGAGGTCGGCCGGCGTGCCACCGTGCTCGACGGTGTAGTCGTAGATCATCTGGTCGATCTGGTTGGTGGTCATGCCCGCGGCGATGTGCTCGCCCACGTAATCGAGCACGCCCACGTTGATGGCAGCGGAGCGCTTGATGCCCTCGATGTCGGCGGGCGTCTTGTAGAGCGTACGGGGCAGAACCTCCCAGCCCTCCTCCCACAGGCGCTCGAGGCGCTCGTCGAAGGCGCTGTGGCATTTCTTATATTTTTTGCCGCTGCCGCACCAGCAAGCGTCGTTGCGGCCAGGCACGGGTCCTTTGTCAAACATGGCTAACTTCCTTTCATTCGCAGCTAGTATAGCCCACCCACGTGTCCATAAAAGTTGCGGTGATATAGTTCCGATTTAAGCGGTTTAACAGCACAAATAGGAACTGTATCACCGCAACTGATGGGGCGGGATGGCGGCACTAGCTGCTGCGCGGTTTTGCTAGTAGCTCACCTGGCAGGGGATGCCGAGGGCTTGGACGCGCGCGGCAATGGCGTCGAGCACCTCGGGCGCTGCTTTGGCAAGGCCGGCGACTGGTGTCTCGCGCGCGACCGTGTAGATGGTCGCCTCCTGCGGACGAATGCGCTCAAGCGCCGCGAGCCAGGGGGCAACATACTCCTCGCCGGTATTGTCGATGAGCTTGCCCTGATACTCGCCGGTCAAAAAGATCGTCTGGATAATAACGTGACCGTCAAAGCTTGCGAACGTCTCAATTTGATGTTCCACGTCGTAGGGGCCAACAGGCTGGTCGAGCAGCTGGATAAACGCCGGGTCGACGGTATCGAGCTTAAGAATGTTGTCGTCGACCATCATGAGCGCGTCGTGCACCTCGGGGCGGTCGGCGCGTGTGCCGTTGGAGAGCACGGCGATCTTGGAGTTTGGGGCAAGCTCGTCGCGCAGTGCGACGGCGCCGGCGATGGCCTGTGGAAACTCCGGTGCGGCGGTGGGCTCGCCGTTGCCTGCGAAGGTGATTACATCGGGGAGCTCGCCCTCGGCTGCCATCTCGCGCAGCTTTGCCTCGAGCGCGTCGAGTACCACGGCAGCTGTGTTGTGCGGCTCATGGCAGGGGCGCTCGGCGTTGAGGCCGTTCTCGCAGTAGATGCAGTCGAACGTGCAAATCTTGCCGCTGGCCGGCATCATGTTGACACCGAGCGAGAGACCAAGGCGACGGCTGCGAACAGGCCCAAAGATGGGGCTGGCATTCAAAAACGTAGACATAGGCATATGCTCCTCAAGACAATTGTGCCTAAGCATAGCATCGGCTCCGAAGCAAGGTGCGGGCTCTTGCTTTACAAGTTTCGTTTTTTCACGTCGCGCATTATGCCGTGCCATGAAAAGCCTCGGGTCGGGTAAAGTTAATCTGTTAACAAGGCGTAAGGCAATGCGGGTCCATCCAACCGCACTGACGTGCAACTGGATGAGCATTAATGATGGGGGCACAACATGGATTTTACGGTCGAGAATGCGGGCACCACGATTGCCTGTTGCGAATATGCCGGCCCGGATGTGTCGCCTGATGCTCCTGCCTTGGTGTGCGTGCACGGCGCTTGTGTCGACGGCACATTTTTCGACAGCATCGCTTGTGAGCTCAGTCGCAACTACCGCGTAATTGCCTACGACCGCCGCGGCTGTGGTGGCAGCAGCGATGCGGCAGACGGCAGCTATGATCTTGCCGCTCAGGCCGCCGATCTGCAAGCCGTGATCGAACACGTTGGCGCTCCGGCAAATGTGCTTGCGCACAGCGCCGGTACGTTGGTGGCGCTGGAGCTTCTTCGTACCGAACCCCATCTCGTCGACCGTGCGATTCTGCATGAGCCGGCTGTGTCGGCCGAAGGCGTCGGCATGGGCGCAGCTCCGGTTTTGCTCGATATGATTGCGGCTGGAAAGGTTTCAAGGGCGCTCCGGCTTTTCTTGGGAGCCCTCGGCGACTTGGACCCCGAGGCTCCTGGAACGACCGAAGCGGAAGCCAAGCATGCCCTGCGCAATGGTCGTTGCTTCATGGCCAATGAATACGGAACAAATATGACATATGCTCCAGACTGGGAGCGCGCCCGCGCGTCAAAGGCGGTGTCGGCCGTGTTTTTGGGTGAGCTTTCGGTCGGTACGCCCCGCGAGGCTGGTACGCGAGCTGCTGCCGAATATCTCGATTGCTCTCTTGTGACGATCCCGGGCGCGCATAACGGTCTGCGCGATCGCCCCGTTACGGCGGCAAGCGCCGTTCGCGATGTCTTGGAGCGTTAGCGCGCTCGATGACCTGCGGGGAGGGGGACTGCTAGCGTTTCGTCATTGTTAACGAATGCGCCCATAACCGCGCGCCCGCGGCTCCATTACCGCCGTTTGCCAGGTCATAAAAATGCAACGATAATTGCGCGTTTTCCTGCAGCTGTTAGATGTTACCCTTGTACCATTTGATATGCACCGCTACCATGCGAAACTATCGAAAGGGCCCCATATGCTCAATAATCACGAGGTCAATCTAACCGACGAGGAGGCTGCCGCCGAGGTCGCCCGCGTCGCGAAGACCTACCCCGTGGTGCGTTTGCTGTCGGCCGATCAGATTAAGAGCGAGCCTAACTGCCTGCTCGCCGGCGATCGGTGTCCCTGTTTGCGCCAGTCGAGTCTTGAGGCTTTGGCAGACTCCGATGAGGTGTCGGAGCAACTGCTCAATGATGGTATTGAGTACCGCGCTCGCCTGCGCCCTCTGAAGGTCGAGGGCGAGCCTCACGTCCTGCTGATGGTGCGTCCGATCGATGAGCAAGAGGCTGCAGAAGAGGACCTTGTCTACACCGACGTGCTGACGAGCGTGCGCAACCGCCGATATTACGAGGAAAAGCTCCGTAGCGCCCGCATGAAGGCCGGCGTGGCGGTGATCGACCTTGATGATTTTAGGGTCTTCAACGATACGTGTGGTCGTCATGCCGGCGACCTTGCACTCGGTGCTGTGGCGACAGCCATACGCAGCGGAATTCGTTCGACTGACGAGCTTGTGCGCTATGGCTGCGACAAGTTTGTGGTCGTCATGCCCAATATTCCCTCCGATGACTTCACCCGTCGCCTGCATCAGGTGTCCGATGCCGTTCGTTCCACGATTGTTCCGGGCCATGAGTACGTGAGCTTGACGGCATGTGTTGGTGGCGTTCGCATTCATGGCGAGACGGTCGATGAGGGCGTTGGCCGTGCTGTCCAATTATTGGGCCGCGCTAAGGCAAAAGCCGGTACGGTCGTGACCGATGCCGATTCCATCGAGGCCTTCCAAAGCGAAAAGCCTTTGGTGCTTATTGTCGATGACTCCGAGATGAACCGAGCCATTCTCAACGAGATGCTCAAGGACGAGTATTGCATCCTCGAGGCCGACAACGGTCGTACAGCGCTCGACATGGTCGACCGCTATGGCGATGAGTTGTCGCTCGTGATGCTGGACATTGTCATGCCGGGCATAAGCGGCTTTGAGGTGCTAGCCGATCTGTCGCGCCGATCGGGCATCGACAATCTGCCTGTCATCATGATTTCGAGCGAAGATTCCGATGATATGGTTCTGCGCGCGTACGAGCTGGGCGCCTCGGACTATATCAACCGCCCGTTTGACTCCCGTGTCGTGCGCCGCCGCGTAAGCAACACCATCCGCCTGTACGCCAAACAGCGCCGCCTGACGAGCCTGCTGTCCCAGCAGTACAACGAGCGCGTCAAGAACAGTCGCATGCTCATCGACATCATGGCCGGCGTCATGGAGCTTCGCAACGGCGAGAGCGGCAGGCACGTTACGAACATCGAGAAGCTGACCGAGCTGCTGCTTGGCTGTCTGGTCCAGCGTAGCGGCACGGTCTCCCTCGACAATGAGGAGCGCTCTACGATCGCCCTGGCTTCGGCGCTGCACGATATCGGCAAGATGTCGATTGACGATGCGATTCTCAACAAGCCCGGACGCCTTACGTCCGAGGAGTTCGAGATTATGAAGACGCATACCACGATCGGCGCCGACATGCTGCTTGAGCTGGGTAGCCATCACGCCGGCAATGCGCTTATGGAATATGCGTACCAGATTGCGCGTTGGCACCACGAGCGCTGGGACGGCAAGGGTTATCCCGATGGCCTTAAGGGCGACGAGATTCCCATTGCCGCACAGGTGGTTTCGGTGGTCGACGTGTACGATGCGCTGACGAGCGTGCGCGTGTACAAAGACGCTATCCCGCACAAGGAGGCGATCCAGATGATCCTGGACGGTAAGTGCGGTACCTTTAACCCGCTGCTGCTCGACTGCCTGCTCGAGGTGCAAGACCAAATTGCCGAGACGTTGGCACGCCCCGCCGACGTCGTCGCGTTTCCCACGATTTAGTTTGACCAAAGGAGTTTTAATCCATGATTTCCATGCGTGAGGCGTATGAGAAGATCGGCGCTAATTATGATGACGCGTGCGCTCGGCTGATGGGCGAGGAAATGCTTGCCCGCTTTGCCCTCAAGTTTTTGGATGACGAGAGCATGGACAAGCTGGAGGCCGCCATGGCGGTAGGAGACGCCGAAGGTGCGTTTATGGCAGCGCACACGCTCAAGGGCGTGAGCCAGAACCTGGGATTCGATAATCTGTACGAGCCGGCGGTCGTGGTGACCGAAGCGCTGCGCGGCGCCGATGCCGTTGACGGCGCCCGCGAGGGGATGCATGCGTTGCAGCAGCAATATGCGGCAACGATGTCGGCTCTGCGCGAGGCGGCCGAGTAAGAGGCTGTGAGCCTTGATGACTATGAGCGTGGATAATCTCCCGTTTTAGGCCCGGTGGCGGCCTCAAAGTGGGAGATTATCCACGCTCGTTCGATACGTGTCCAAAAATCCACGCTCACCCCTTCTGATTAGTGAATGGCCTATGCACACTGTCGGGGCTTTCCGCATGCAATCCATATCGTTGTTCGATAAACTGTTCGAATAACGATAGAGTCGATGAGGGTGAGTGTATGTCCAACAGCGTTCAGCGTATGGCCAAGGCGGGCGAAAATATCAGGAAGCTTGGTTTTTGCATGGCAGCCGTTTTTGCAGGAATGCTCGTCGCTTTTGCCGCGTTGGTTGTTTACGTGATCTGGTATGCGATTGCAAACGTTGCTTCCGTCGATTCTTTCGGTGTTGCGACGCTTCTCGATGGCGGGCGCATCGTTATCCCAAGTGGACTGTGCATGGTGCTTGTCGCGGGTGTTTCGCTTGTCGTTTTGTGCGGAATCAGCCGTAACATCTCGCGGGGCGTCTCGCCCTTTACCAGGACGCATGCGCGGCTTATCCGTGTTCTTGCACTTGCCTTTGCTGTTAATGCCGCGGTTTCGCTTGTTGGTGCCTATGGATCGGTCAGTCTCACCATTGGCGGACTGGAGCTTTACATCGTGCCTCATTCCTTCGTTATTGAGATTTGCCAAGGCGCTACCTTTGATGCGGGGTCGTTTATCGGCGCGGTTGTCTGTTTGTTTATCTCGGCGATCTGGAGTTATGCCTCGCTGCTCCAAGAGCAGTCTGACGAGCTTGTGTAGGAGGAAACATGAGCTATCTCATCATCGAGCTTGAGACGCAGCTGCTTAAGACCGGAAAGACCAGCGCCGATCTGATCCGGGCGACGGGGCATACTCCGGCAAATATTTCAAAGCTGAGAAACGGAAAAATAAAAGCTATCCGCCTTAAGACGCTTCTTGATATCTGTGATGAACTTGATTGTCAACCGGGAGATATTATTCGGCGGGTGAGTGAGAAAGAGCTTGAGGAGCTTATTGTTGAGCGCGCAAAAAATGTCGTAAGGCAGATGCGGGATGGCGGAGGCAACGAGGTGTCGCTTCCGACATCGGTCTTTGCTGTCGATTTGAGCGATGAGTAGCATATAGCGAGCAGCTAAAACGAGATATTGGTGTGATGGGGGCCCGTGTCTAGCACGGGCCCCACCTCTTAAAATTATCTTGACAAATATATGTTATCGATAAACAATAACTAAAAATGAATACGATAAGTGAAAGGGGGAACGATATGAGCGCACCAGCGGTAAAGCTGTCAAAGGTGTCGAAGCGCTATGGGAAACGGCGCGTTTTGCATGACGTTTCCTTCGAGGTGCATCAGTCTGAGCTTTGCGCCCTTGTTGGTGCAAACGGGGCGGGCAAAAGCACGCTCATTAAAATCGTATTGGGCCTATGCGAGCCATCGTCGGGGAGCGTGGAGCTCTTTGGAGGCAAGTCAAAAAGGGAGCTCAGCCTGATGCGGGCGCGTGTCGGCTACGTGCCAGATTCCAGCGGAGCATACCAATCCCTCAGTGCGGCCGAGAATCTTCAAATCCGATGTGCGGAATGGGGGCTCGATGAGAGCCGTGAGGTTCCTCGCGTTTTGAGCCTGGTTGGACTGGATGTCGAAGAGAAAAAGAGCGTGAGCAGTTTTTCTCTGGGAATGAAACGGCGGCTGGATATAGCTACGGCCTTGTTGGGTGACACCGACTTGCTTATTTTTGATGAGCCGGCAAATGGGTTGGACCCGCTGGGCATCGAGAGTATATGGGCCCTTATCGGCCGATTGAATCGAGAACAGGGCAAGACCATGCTCATCTCTAGCCATGATTTGGATGAGTTGGCATCGGTTGCAACAAGCTGCCTGTTTATCCATGACGGTGAACTGCTGAAAAAGGAATCGATGGACGTCATAAGGGATGAGGCGGCGTCCCTAAAAGAGTATTACAGGCGCTTGATGAAGGCGGTCTCGCTATGAAGCGGGCGATCCATCCCATAAAGGCAGATATGATGCGTTTGCACAGGATGTTTCCGACGAAGTTCGGTCTTGCGCTTATGCTGGCGTTCGGCCTTCTCTTCGGTGTCTTCCTAAAAAAGGGAGCAACGTTGTTAGTCTTTGGCAATGGCGTTTATGGGGAGGATATTGGTTTCTTCTGGAATGTAATCGATCCTTCTGCGCCTGATGAGACCCTTGCACGCAGTGCTTTCGCCGGTACCTCCCTGTTCGTCCCACTCATCGTTTGTCTGGTGCTTTTACAGGAGCATGGCTATAAAGAGGGATACCGAATTTCTTCAGCAAGAGGTCTCGCCCGCTTTAATGGGGCTCTGGCACACGTGCTTTCGTCTGCTTTAATAGTCGGCGCAGCATATAGCGCACTTTGCCTTCTTCTGTTTGCAATAGCCATAATACGTGGTGGGCAAAACTGTACGCACGTCATGCTGGCTGCATTTTTGCCCGCGATGATAATCAACGCCGTATTGGTGATATCGGTTGCGTTGGAGACGGTGACCATCTACCGGATTACAAGCAGCGCCGTATTGAGCGGGGCTGCGGTAATAATAGGGTTTGTCATGAGCCTGACGCTCTACGGAGCTTACCTTCAGTCGCCCATACCATCCTTGCGATGGATCTTCTTTCTTCCGGGGCCGTACCTTGGAGTCGGATGTGCCCTTGGGTATAGCGATATGGGGCAGCTGACGCTTCTGGGATATGGCGTGGCAGCTGGCTGTCTATCGGTATTGATTTACGCTCTCGTGACCTGTCATGTCGGAGGTGTGCTCAATGGCTCGTCAGATTAAAAGGTTCCTCCATTCAGAATTGAAGCATGTGAGCAAATGGGCATACGCCTTAATCCTGGCAATTTATACGTGCATGGTGGTATTGCAGCTTAATTCTTTCCCGATGTGGTTCTGTAGCCTCCGTGAGAACAGTTTCTTGGGCTTTTTCCCAGACCCGACGCTTCGGCTATCGGCAGAGGATGTCCTTCTATTTGGTAATGCAGAGGTTTTTCGCGGTCTGCTGTTCAACGTGGCCCCGTTGGCTCACGCATTGTTCTTTCCGTTCATCGCGGCTTGCATTGTTCCGTGCTTTGTCAGTTCGGGCTTTGTTGAGGAACCGTGGGGGTTGTCGGAGGCTCGGGGAGGGAAGCGTGTGTGCGCTATCGTTGCGCGAGCGATACTGTCCTCGCTTGCCCTTTTGGGCGCCTTTGTCCTGTCGAGTGTCGTTTTGTACTGTCTTAACTGCAAAATCGTTTTGGATGCTCAGCAGTATTCCAACCTAGATGTATTTTGCTATCGACTTCTTCTGACCAGTGTCGTCTGCCTGGCATACACGGTCTCTAGCGTGATCGTTGTTTCTTATTTTGGGTCTGGCTTCGGTCCCATTGGCATGTTGTTGCTTGTCAACGTCGTAGCGATCTACATACAGCTCGGAGCCGATTCCATGCTTCCGCTTCCGTCCTCGATGCTCATGTGGACTTGCGGTGTGACCCCGTTGGGGAATGGTCAATGCACCTCGATTTTAATTGACTGTCTAATAAACGTAGCAAGCGTTTTAGCCATCTGCTTTACCGTCGACCGATTGCGGTCGAGATTTCTTTGACTTTTTGCGAGGGATGATCATACTGAGCATACCAAATACAGGGGGGG
>CATYEN010000021.1 GCA_958405565.1 uncultured Collinsella sp.
AGCACTTCTTCGATAACCCCGAGAACCCGCGCTGCCGCGAGTTCCTGTCCAAGATCCTGCACTAGGCGCGGGTGATGGACATGACGGATATGACGAGGGCGGCTGTTTCGCGCCGCCACTTTTTGCAGCTGGCGGGCGCCGGCATGCTCGCACTGACGGGTACCGCGCTCACGGGCTGCGGTAGCTCTACCGGCGGCGAGAGCTCCGATGCGGGTTCCAAGCTCGCAGCCATCAAGTCGCGCGGCCACCTGAACGCCGGCGTCAAAAAGGACGTTCCCGGTTACGGCTATTACGACACCGCCAAGGGCCGCTTTGAGGGCATGGAAGTTGACCTGTGCTACCAGATTGCCGCTGCCGTCTTTGGCGTGAGTTACAAGGAGGCTCGCGCCCAGGAGCTTGTCGAGTTTACCGACGTAACGCCCAAGACGCGTGGCCCGCTCATCGATAACGGCCAGCTCGACGTGGTCGCGGCGACCTATACCATCACCGACGAGCGCAAGAAGAGCTGGGATTTCTCGACGCCGTATCGCACCGACTACGTGGGCCTCATGGTCAAGAAGCGCTCGGGCTTTACCTCGATCGAGGACCTGGACGGCAAGGTCATCGGTGTGAGCCAGGGTGCCACCACGCAGGGCCTGATCGAGCAGATGATCAAGGACAACGGCTTTCACTGCGAGCCCGAGTTTAGGGCCTTTAGCGGCTATCCCATCATCAAGAGCTCGCTTGACGCCGGCAATATCGACGTCTTTGCCATGGACCGCTCCACGCTGGCCGGCTACATGAACGAGACCGTCGAGCTACTGCAGCCCGAGGTCAAGTTTGGCGAGCAAGGCTACGGCGTGGCGACCAAGAAGGGTTGCGACCTTTCGGCCGTGGTCGATCAGGTGATTTGCGATCGCCTGGCCGACGGCTGGCTCGATCAAGAGGTCAAGACCTGGGGTCTTGTGTAGGCGCTCGTCCAAGGAAGGAATCAAATGCTCGAAGGATTGTTTGACGCCGACCGCTGGTCGACGACATTCCAAAACATGGGGCCCTTCTGGGAGGGCTTTGGCGTGACGCTGCAGGTGGTTGTTGCCGGCCTGCTGCTGTCGCTGGTGCTGGGCACGCTGCCGGGCGTGTTCTCGACCACCCGTTCGCGCGTGCTGCGCGCTATCAGCCGCGTGTACGTGGAGTTTTACCAGAACACCCCGCTGCCCGTGCAGGTGCTCTTTATGTACATGGCCGGCCCGCAGTTTTTGCAGGCCATAACCGGTGCCGACCAGCCGGTGCGTATCGCGCCGTTCGTGCTGGGCTTTCTGGGGGTGGGCCTGTACCACGCGGCCTACATCTCTGAGGTCATCCGCACCGGCATCGAGGCCGTTCCGCGCGGTCAGATGGAGGCGGCTCAGAGCCAGGGCTTCACGCGCGCGCAGGCCTACTGGTACATCGTGCTGCCCCAGACGTTCAAGATCATCCTGCCGCCGCTGTGCAACCAGGCGCTCAACTTGGTCAAGAACACGTCGGTGCTGGCGCTCGTGGCCGGCGGCGACCTTATGTATCGTTCCGACAACTTCGTAAGCCTGTATGGCTACCTGCAGGGATACATTGTCTGCTGCCTTATGTACTTCATCATCTGCTTTCCGCTCGCCATGCTGGTGCAGTGGCTCGAGCGCCGCTCCAAGGAGCGTCCGCGCGGTGTGAGCCTGGTCGAGCTGGGGCTCGACAACGTAGAGGAGGCCTAGCGCATGGAAATCTTCAACGCGACCAACCTGCTCTACATCTGGGGCGGCTTTGTTAAGACGATCGAGATCTCGGCGCTGTCGATCTTTTTCTCGCTCATCTTTGGCACGGTGCTGGCGCTCGTCAAGAGCTATGCGCCCCGCCCGTTCCGCATTTTGGTGAGTGCCTATATCGAGCTGTTCCGCTGCACGCCAAACCTGCTGTGGATCCTGTTTATCTACTTTACGGTGCAGGGTCTGGACATTGTGATTTCGACCATCGCCTTTACGCTGTTCACCAGCGCCGTTATGGCCGAGATTGTGCGCGGCGGCCTCAACTCGATTCCGCGTGGCCAGTTTGAGGCGGCACAGAGCCAGGGCTTTGGCTTCTTTGCCACCATGCGCTATATCATCCTGCCACAGACGTTTAAGACGATCATTCCGGCCCTGTTTAGCCAGTGCACGACCGTCATCAAGGACAGCTCGTATCTTTCGGGCATTAACGTGGCCGAGCTCATGTACACGGCAAACGTCGTGATGGCACATGCAATCGACCTGTCGCAGGTGCTTATGCTCTACGGCCTGGTGTTTGCGATGTACTTTGTGCTCAACTTTGGTATCTCGCTGCTAGTCCGAGCATATCAACGACGTATCGTAGCCGCATAGCCTGGCTTTCCCTGGCACCCAACCTTGGCCTTCAAACCGTCGCTCGCGTACCAAAGTACGCGTCGCTCCTCTTTCAGGCCAATCTTGGGCACCAGGAAAACCCAGGTACGCTATCGTGGGAAAAGGCGATAAACAGCCTTTTTCTCATTTGTTAGAAAGGAATCGCGATGAGCGATCTGGAGAATAAGAAGAATCCTGTGGTCATTACCATCGCGCGCGACTTTGGCGCCGAGGGCCACGAGATTGGCCGCATGCTTGCCGACGAGTTGGGGATTCCACTGTACGATAACGAGCTGCTGGTGCGTGCGTCGCTGCGTGCGGGCGAGTCGCTCGACAAGATGGCCGCCTACGACGAGCGTCTGGCCGTGGAGAACATGGCGTTTCTGCCCGACCGTTACGATGCGCGTTCGTACTCGGACAAGTTGTTCCAAAAGATGAGCCAGGTGATTTTGGATCTGGGCGAGACCGAGAGTTGCATTATCGAAGGCCGCCTGTCCGATTACCTGCTGCGCAATAACCCCAACCACATTGCCGTATTGGTGACCGCTCCTTTTGAGGACCGCGTCGAGATCGTGCGCAAGAAGCGTGGCCTTAATAAAAAGAAGGGCGCCAAGCTGGTCAAGCAGCAGCAGAAGGCGCGCGAGGCGTTCTACAAGCGCTACAGCGCCGGCAAGTGGAAGATGACGAGCGGTAAGGACATCGTTGTCAACCGCGCCAAGCTGGGCCGCGAGGGCTGCAAAGACGTTATCGCCGCTGCCTACCGCTACAAAGTAGCGCAGCTCGAAGGCTAGGCTCCAAAACCACCACAAAGGGGACAGGCACCTTTGTGGTGGTTTTTGTTTTAAGCCGAGGGGATTGGCCGATACCGCCGCCGACGCATCGCTCAAAGAACTCAAAGGTGCTCAAGCAACTCAAAGATGCTCAAAGAACTCAAGGGTGCTCAAAATACTCAAGGGCGGGCACCGCTTAGTTTCCTTTACTGTCTCGATCTGTAACATCTGGGCGGCTAAATCGTCTCTATCTGTTACAGATTTAGATAAAACGCGGAGTCGAGTGGGGAAATCTAAATCTGTAACAGCTGGCCTGCTATTTGGGGTCTAGATGTTACAGATTGAGACAAACTGGCAGAGTAAACCGCTGCTATTGAAAATCACCACAAAGGTGCCTGTCCCCTTTGCGGTGGTTTTTTAGGTGGAGGGGAAGGCCTTGGTGAGATCGGCGCGCGTCTGCGTGTCGGTCTTTTGGTAGATAGAGCTCAGGTGGCGCTGTACCATGCGCATCGAGATGCCGAGCTCCTCGGCGATCTGCTTGAGCGGGCGTTCGTCCTGGGTTACGGCCACGAGCACGTCGACTTCGCGCGGGGTGAGAGCGTGGTTGGCGATGAGGGCGACGTTGCCCGAGGTCACAAGCGCAAGCGAGACGCCCGACGTGGTGAACGCGCACACGTTATTGGCCGCACGGCCCATGCCGGCCCAGAAGACGGGCATGTGCATGCGCGGTGCCAGCTGAGTAAACGTGGCGGTAAAGAACGTGACGAAAAAGCCCGAGCCCAAAGAATGCGATGCAGCCCAGAATCTCGAGGGTAAGCGGACCCGTGGGGAACTGGATCTGGGTCAATCCCAGGATGACGATAGGGACGGCGGCGTTGACGGCTGCCAGTGAGTGGCCTTTGCGCTGTGCGAGCCCGAGCAGCGGCGCATATCCGATAAAGCCGATCACGCTGGCGCCGAGGATGAAGACCTGCGCAATCACAACACGCTCGGCACCGGTGAGTAGCCCGACATTAATGTCGAATCGAAACTCGGCGGCAAGAAAGACAAAGGTAAAGAGCGCGAGTGCCAAAAGCGCGTTGATTTTAGACTTACTCAGGTTCAAGAACGGTCCTTTGGGTGGACGAATTGTCGTGTCCTCGATTGTAGACCAGGTCGGTAGGGGATGGGCCTTTCGGGGGGCGGGGCGCGCTTGGCAATCGTAGGCTCGTTGCCTTTTGCGCTGGCAGATGCGCCACTTGAGAATTTGTGCCCCGGGATCCGGATATCTTCCCGTAACATGGTGTTACAGAAGCACCCCTTACGACAAGGAGGCTCACATGCGAAAGCAAATCCATGACAACCCAATCGACCGTGCCCGTGCGTGCTCGCTCTCTCATGGAACGTGGCGTCGCGTGGGCGCCAAGCTTGCCTGCGCGGGGGCTTGCGCGCTCATGGCCGGCCAGCTGCTGCTACCGAGCGTGGCGCTCGCCGCCGAGTGGGTCAGCGTCGGCGGCACGCAGTACAACAGGGGCACTGCCGCCGGCGACGATGCCGGAACCTGGTCCTGGGACGGCGCCGACGACATGAAACTCAACGGCTACGACGGCGGCTCCATCGGCGCCAAGGGCAATCTCACCATCGGCGTGACGGGCACCAACACCGTCACGGCCGACGCCGGGCATAGCGCCATCGAAGTCAAGGACGGCAATCTCGCCATCACGGGGGAGGGGACCCTCAACGCGACGGCTCAGGATAATGTGCTTACTGCGTCGGGCGATGGCATCACGAATGGAGACATCACTATAAGTGGATCCAGTGTTAACGTGATATCTACGGGCACCATTTATTATTCAACCGGTATTCGCGCGAAATCGGGCAACGTGAAAATCGACAAGGGCGCCGACGTTAAAATAGAGGCAAAGAAGTCGGATGGGCAGCGTCACCCGCCGCAAAGCGCTTATGGCATCTTTGCCGATGGGCAGCCAGGCGGTCGCGTTGCTCGGGAAAGCGGTCAGGAAGAACCGGATTATGTCTCCGTGCACGGGGGCGACGTCACGATCGATGGCGCCAAGGTTGCAATTAAGACGGCGGACGGCCCGTATTATTCTGCAGGCATCCATACACTTGGCATCAACAAGAACACGCTCTTGCAGATCGTCAACGGAGCTGATGTCGAGATTCTTGCCGGCGATGCGGTGCTGTCTTCGAGGGGCATTGACGCGCAGGCGGAGGGCGGTTCGACGTGGATGCTTGTCAAAAAATCGAACCTCACAGTGCGTACTGGCGGAAATGTGAGCGAACCCAACCCTGGGCCTCGTCGAGAGGACTACGGAATCATCGCCGCAGGATATGACGATCTGGAAAGGCCCCAGATTAGGATTTTCAAATCGAATGTTGAGGCGTCGGGCCTGACAGCGGGGATCTATGTTGTCAACCGAAAGACCACGGGCGGGGGACCGTCTATGAATCCCGCACTCGATATCATGTACGGGTCGGTGATTACGACTCCCGCCGGCGGCACCGTGCGAGAAACTGCCGGAAATGGACTTGACTACGGCACCGCCGGAAACGGACTCGTCATCGGCACCGCCGGGTCGTCCACTATCCAGGATGTTAAGACCTCCAGCGAGGTCGCCCGCAACGTGGTGATCAGCTACGGGGATGCGGTCGAGCCCGAACCCACGCCGCAGCCCGATCCCGCGCCTGAGCCCATACCGCAGCCTGAGCCCACCCCGGCTCCTGCGCCGCAGCCAGGCGGTGGAAGTGAGACGGGCACGCCGTCCGTGACGCCGACTCAGGCGAGTTCCACGGCTGCTGCCTCCAAGCCGGCCGCGAAGGCAGTTGCGGCTCAGAAGTCCGTGGGCACTCTGGCCGCCACGGGCGACAACGCCGCGACGGCGGCAGCGGCCCTCGGCATCGCGGGCGCGTCCGTTATCGGCGCCGGCCTCGTCGCGTCCAAGCGCCGCAGCAGCTAGCATTAGCTTTCACAGCCATTTTCATCCGCTGTGTGGGCATAAGTGTCTTCGCGGCCGCTTTTTGTATTTTCGTAGGTAACAGCCTGGGCTCGCATGTACGAACCTAGGCGTACGGGGCCATTTGGCGCATCTTGGTTGTACGGGACCACCGCAAAGGGACAGGCGCCTTTGTAGTGGCGTTAATCCTTCGATTAGGGAGGCCGTTATGAACGGAAGCCACTTTGATAAGCAAACCCAGCGCGAGCGCGCTTGCTCGCTCGTTCACGGTACTTGGCGTTGCGTGGGCGTGAAGATTGCCAGCGTCGGTGCGTGCGCACTCATGATCGTCCAGCTACTGCTGCCGAGCGTGGCGCTCGCGACCGAGTGCGCGGATTCCGCCGCCGCGACGGGCGAGGTTGCCGCGGCTCTGGTGACGCCGGCAGTTGCGGAGGATGCGGCTCCGGCGACCACGCCTGCAACCGACGCTGCTCCGGCGGCACAAACTGTCGCCGAACCTCAGCAGACGACTCCGGCTGACACCGCCAATGAGTCTAACAATGCGGCACCCGCTGAACAAAATATTCCCAGCGACAACGCCGCCGCGCCGGCAAACGACGCCATTACGTCGCATGGTGTGACCGACGTGACAGATAAGACCGTCGATGGCGTGTTTGCGCCCAATGCGGCCAATATGCTGTGCGAGCAGCCGGTTGATGATTGGCAAACTATCGACGTTATCGAGATTGACGACGCCACCACCATCTTTAGAGCGGGCGATAAACCGGACTTTACGGCAGACACTCCGGCGGGCTCGAACTCCATTCTTCAGTGTGAGTTCTGGACGGGCAGCGATGGCAGTGAAGTGAACTCCGATATATTCTGGGACCGGAAAATCACCAACCACATCGACGCTTTTAAATCTGGTGTGACCTATCGCTATGGCCTGTACTTTAAGCCGGCGTGGGATTTCTTCTTTACGTCTAACATTAAACTGATGGTCAATGGCGTGGAGTGCAGTTATCGGGTGGATAAGGCAAGCGAGCATGCGCCTGTTCCCGGCTTGTTCCGTACGCTATGGCTAATCACCGACCTGACGTTTACGCCCGAGGCTAAGCCGGTCCCGGTCGACCCGGAGATGCCGGCGCCGCAGCCCGAGGTCAAGCCCGAGGTGAAGCCCGATACCAAGCTCGAGCAGGAACCGGAGATCAAGCCGGAGACCAAGCCTGCCGCAACCACCATGGTGACCAAGACGGTTGAGAAAACCACGCCGGCCAAGAAGTCCGACGCCGTTCTGGCCGCCACGGGCGACGCCACCGCGATGACGGTCGCCGCCCTGGGTATCGCCGGCGCAACCGTTGCCGTGGCCGGCATTGCCGCAACCAAGCGTCGCAAGCGCTAGGTTTTGGCGACGGCGCCCATCCTCGGCTTTAGCAAAATCTCAATCTGTAACACCAAGCCAGATATTTGGGCTCCAGATGTTACAGATTGAGATGAACTGTTCGGCCGCCAACCTAACGTCTCGATCTGTAACACGTAGCGAGGAATTTGGCCTCTAACTGTTACAGATTGAGATAAAGCGGGGGCGGCTGGAGCAATATCTCGATCTGTAACAACTACGATGCTCAACGGGCCCCACGTGTTACAGATCGAGACAAAACGACCGACCAGACCCCAGACCACCACAAAGGTGCCTGTCCCCTTTGTGGTGGTTTTAGGCGGGCGGCATAGAAAAAGTCCCCGCCGGGCGTGTGCTCGACGGGGACTTTGCCGTTTGGTGGCTAGTGCTGCAGGTGATTACTCGCCCAGCAGGCTCTTGGTGATGGAAGCGGCGGCCTTCTTGCCGGCGCCCATCGCCAGAATGACCGTAGCGGCACCGGTGACGATGTCGCCGCCGGCCCAGATGCGGGGATCGGTGGTCTGGCCGGTCTCCTCGTCGGCAACGATGTAGCCCCACTTGTTGAGCTCCATCTTGCCGCCGATCTTGGCAGCGAAGGGGTTGGCGTTGGTGCCGATAGCCGAAATCGCGACGTCGCAGGGAATCTCCTCGATGGCGCCCTCGATGGGCACCGGGCGACGACGGCCGGACTCGTCAGGCTCGCCGAGCTCCATCTTCTGGACCTTGACGGCGCACACGGAGCCGTCCTCGCCAGCGACAAACTCGAGCGGGGAGACGAGCGGCAGAACCTCGACGCCCTCGGCCTTGGCGTGGTGCAGCTCGGCACGACGGCAGGGCATCTCGTCCTCGGTACGGCGGTAGGCGATGATGGCGTGCTCGGCGCCCAGACGCTTAGCGGTACGGACGGCGTCCATAGCCACGTTGCCGCCACCAAAGACGACGACGTTCTTGCCGTGCTTGGTGGGGGTGTCGTACTCGGGGAACTTGTTGGCCTTCATCAGGTTCACGCGGGTGAGGTACTCGTTGGCGAAGAAGACGTTGGGCAGGTTCTCGCCGGGGACGTTGAGGAACTTGGGCAGGCCAGCGCCGGTCGCCACGTAGATGGCGTCGAAGCCCTGCTCGAACAGCTCCTCGGCCGTAGCCATGTTGCCCACGACAGAGTTGTACTCAAACTTGACGCCCATGTCCTCCAGGCCGTCAATCTCGCGCTTGACGACTGCCTTGGGCAGACGGAACTCGGGGATGCCGTAAACCAGCACGCCGCCGCCGGTAAAGAAGGCCTCGAAGACGGTGACGTCAAAGCCGTTACGGGCGAGCTCGCCGGCGCAGGTGATGCCGGACGGGCCGGAACCGACGACGGCGACCTTCTTGCCGTTCTTGGGGGCCATCTTGGGCGTGGAGGCGAGCTCGGGGCGGTCACCCAGGAAGCGCTCGAGCTGGCCGATGGCCACGGGCTCGGACTTCTTGCCACGGATGCACTTGCCCTCGCACTGGTTCTCCTGCGGGCAGACGCGGCCGCAGATGGCGGGAAGCATGGAGTCCTCGCGGATGGTGTCGAGAGCGCCGCCGAAGTCCTTCTCACGGATCTGCTCGATAAAGCGGGGGATGTTGATGTTGACGGGGCAGCCCTCAACACAGAACGGCTTCTTGCAGTTGAGGCAGCGCTCGGCCTCGGCCAGCGCCATCTCCTCGGTGAAGCCCTTGTCGACGGGGCGGAAGTCGCAGGCGCGCTCGGCAGCCGGCTCCTCGTTATCGGGGGTGCGGGGCGACTTCATATCGGCAACGAAACGACCGTTAACTAGTGGCATGCGCAGCTCTTTTCCTCATAGGCCTTGAGGGACTCGCCCTCTTCGGAACGGTAAGCGGCCTGGCGGGCACGAAGGTCATCCCAGTCGACCAGGGTGGCATCGAAGTCGGGGCCGTCGACGCAAGCGAACTTGGTCACGCCGCCCACCTCGACGCGGCAGCAGCCGCACATGCCGGTGCCGTCAACCATGATGGGGTTGAGCGACGCGGTGATGGGGGTGTCGTACTTCTGGGCGGTGAGGGTCGAGAACTTCATCATCGGAACGGGGCCGACGCAGAAGACCTGGCTCATGGCCTTGTCCTGCAGCAGGCGCTCCAGCGGAGCGGTGACAACGCCCTGCTCGCCGTAGGAGCCGTCGTCGGTGGTGATGTGGATGTGGTCCTCGTCGAGGAGCTCGCGGAACTGGTCCTCCATGAGCAGAAGGTCCTTGGTGCGGGCGCCCATGATGGCGTGCACCTCGTGGCCGGTCTCGACCAGGTGCTTGGCGACCGGGAAGGCAATTGCCAGGCCGACGCCGCCGCCAATGACGGCGCAGGGGCCCTCGGCCATCTCGGTGGGAACGCCCAGCGGACCCACGACGTCGCGCAGCGACTCGCCGGCCTCGTAGGTGGACAGCATCTCGGTGGTCTTGCCGATCACCATGAAGATGAACTCGACCCAGCCCTCGTCACCGTTCCAACCGGCCAGGGTAAACGGGACGCGCTCGCCCGTCTCGTTGGCGCGAACCATGAGGAACTGTCCAGCGTGCGCATGTTTGGCGATTGCAGGCGCCTCGATGCGGAACTTGAACACCTTCTCCGAGAACTGTGTCTTCTCCAGGATCTTATACATAGAACCCCTCTCTTGTTAGGGCTGCCGAACCGTGCCTCCACGGAAATGGACGGTAGCCCGAATAAAACCGTACGCGCACAGGCGTTGTGCAGACATACGGTGCAAATTATACCCTCATGGCAATGCCGTTTACGTGTTTCTTCGGCAGGTGGGAAAACGGTTTATCCCGTCTGGCCTACCAAAAGGGGACAGGTTTATTTTGGTCGGTTTTATCAGGCAAAACGGCAAAGGGGGCCGGTCTCGCGTTTGCGGTGAGGCCGACCCCCTTTGGGGCGTTGCGTATGTATGGCGGCGGGTTGCTTATTGCGACGCGGCCGTTATGGTGTTTCCGCAGATAAAACCTGCCAAAATAAACCTGTCCCTAAATGGTAGGTTTTAGTGCTTGCCGTTGGCGGAGGCGGAGCCGTTGACGTGGTCGCGGGCATAGACCACGCCGTGCACGATCGCCAGGCCGGCGGCGTCGGCCGCGCGGGCGCAGGTGTCCTGGAAGTCCTCGGCCTCGCGGGCACGCAGCTGCTTGAGCACGTAGTCGGCAACGGCCATCTTGCCGGGAGGGTTGCCGATGCCGGTGCGGATGCGGCTAAAGTCGCGGCTGCCCATCTTGTCGATGATGGAACGCAGGCCGTTGTGGCCGGCATGGCCGCCGCCCACCTTGACGCGCACGTCGCCGGCGGGAATATCGAGCTCGTCGTGGATCACGAGCAGCTCCTCGGCCTTGATCTTGTACTCGTGGCAGAGTTTGGAGATGGGGCCGCCCGAGGTGTTCATGTACGACTGCGGCTTGACCAGCACAATCTGGCGCTTGCCGCCCTCTTCCTCGGGGTCGTTGATATTGATGAGCGCGACCTCGGCGCCGGTCTGGTTTTTCCAGTACGTGACACCGGCCTGACGGGCCAGCTCGTCGATCGCCTTAAAGCCGGCGTTGTGGCGGGTCTCGGCATATTCCTCGCCCGGGTTGCCAAGCCCGGCAACCATGCGAATCTTGAGCGGCTGTGCAGCTGCCATGTTTGTCCTCCGTTACGTAAATAGTTCAATCAACGACAAAGGCTACCACGCCCGCCGAAGGCGAGGCTTTGCTTCAGCGAAATCCCACCAGACAAAAGCACGGCCGCGGCAGAGCGAGCCGCCGGAACAGAAGAAACCCCCGCGCGACCTTTGCGAAGCAAGGGGGAGCGCAGGGGTTTCTTCTGTTCCGGCGGCGATGCGCCGGGTTGCAAGGACGATGCGACTACAGCGCGAAGTCGCCGCCGACGAGCGTGGAGACGGGCTCCTCGTGGTAAACGGCGGAGATGGCCTGAGCGAACTCCTCGGCGACCGAGATGGTCTTGATCTTGCCGCCGACCTCGACGGGGATGGCATCGGTGACGACGCACTCGACGATGGGGGCGTCGTTCAGGCGCTCGATGGCCGGACCGGAGAAGATGCCGTGGGTGGCGCAGACGTAGATGTCGCCGGCGCCCATAGCCTTGAGCTCCTTGACGTTGGCGCACAGGGTGCCAGCGGTGTCGATCATGTCGTCGTTGATGACGCAAGTCTTGCCCTTGATGTCACCGATGATGCCCATGACCTCGGCGGCGTTGTGGCGCGGACGGCCCTTGTGGGCGATGGCCAGGTCGCAGCCGAGCATGTCGGACAGCTTCTTGGCGGCCTTGGCACGACCCACGTCGGGGGAGACGACAACCAGGTTGTCGGTGTCGAAGTGCATGTTGTTGTAGTACTGGCCAAACAGCGGCAGTGCGGACAGGTGGTTAACCGGGATATCAAAGAAGCCCTGGATCTGACCCTGGTGCAGGTCGAGGGTGATGATGCGGTTGACGCCGGCGCGCTCGAGCAGGTTGGCGACGAGGCGGGCGGTGATGGGCTCGCGCGGGCCGGCCTTGCGGTCCTGGCGGGCATAGCCGTAGTGGGTGATGACGGCGGTGATGGAGCGGGCGGATGCGCGCTTGGCAGCGTCGGTGGCGATGAGCAGCTCCATGAGCATGTCGTTGACGTTGCCGCCGGCCACGGACTGAATCAGGAAGACGTCGGCGCCGCGGACGGTTTCGTCGTAGCGGGCGTAAATCTCACCATTGGCGAACTGCTTTAGCGTAAGGCCCGAAAGCTCGACCCCAAGGTACTCAGCAATCTTCTGAGCGAGGGGACGGTTGGAGGAACCGGAATACACGCGGATGGACTTGCGCATATTCTCCGACTTCTCGGGATCATTAATCGGCATTACCCTTCTCCTTTATATCGAATGCCATATAGATGCCTTGTTGCATTGTAACCGCGCGACGGGGCTTATCGAGTCTTGATAACGTCTTTACCGTCAACGGACACGAACCGACCACTCATCCGGTCGCGCAGGTCACGATAGAAAAAGGAGCCGTCCCCATGGAACAGCTCCTTTTGTGCTTGATAAAACGTTATACCTCGTCGTCCTCGTGCAGACGGCGGCGGTAATCGGCGGCCCAGCCCTCAATATTTACCTGACGGGCGCGGCCCAGACCGAGCGCGTCGGCCGGGACCGGCTCGGTGATGACGGAGCCGGCGGCAACGAGCGCGCCGTCGCCAATCTGGGCGGGCGCGACCATCATGGTATCGGAACCGATGAAGGCATCCTTGCCGATGACGGTCTTGTGCTTGTGGACGCCGTCGTAGTTGCAGGTGATGGAGCCCGCGCCTACGTTGACGCCGGAGCCCATGGTGGTGTCGCCGATGTAGGACAGGTGCGGCACCTTGGAGCCCTCGCCGATCGTGGACTTCTTGATCTCCACGTGCGTGCCGGCCTTGGAGCCGTCGAGCATGTGGGTACCCGGGCGCAGGTAGGCGCGCGGGCCGCAGTCGACGCCGTTCTCGATGACGGCCTCGATGGCGATGGTCTCATCGATGGTGCAGCCGCTGCCGACGGTGGTGTCGGTGAGGCGACTGTTGGGGCCGAGCTGGCACTCTTCGCCCACGGTGACGTGGCCGATCAGGTGCGTCTGCGGCCACACGATGGTGTCGCGGCCGATGGTGGCGTCGGGGCCGATCCAGGCCTGCGTGGGGTCGATGAAGGTGACGCCCTCGGCCATCCAGTGCTCGTTGATGCGGTCGCGCGCGATAGCGGTGAGCTGCGCGAGCTGGACGCGACTGTTGACGCCCAGGCCGTCGCGGTAGTCGTCGCAGTGGAAGATGGAGACTGCCTGGCCGTGGCCCTTGAGGATTTCGAGCATGTCGGGCAGGTAGTACTCGGACTGCGCGTTGTCGTTGCCGATCTCGTTAATGTGGGCGGCGAGCTGTGCGCCGTCGAAGGCGTAGCAGCCGGCGTTGCACTCCAGCAGTGTGGCGGCCTGCTCGGGCGTGCAGTCCTTTTGCTCGATGATGCGCTCGATCTGGCCGTCGGCGCCCAGCTTGATGCGGCCGTAGCCAAAGGGGTCGGGCGGGGTCATGGTCATGACGGTGCAGGCGAGCTCGCCGGTGGCGACGGTCTGCGCGAACTTGGCGACGGTGTCGGCGGTGATGAGCGGCAGGTCGCCGTTGAGCACCACGACGGGGCCTTGCGCGATGCCGCAGGCCTCGAGCGCGACCTTGACGGCATGGCCGGTGCCCAGGCGCTCGGTCTGCTCGACGCACTCGACCTTGGTGGCGCTGTTGGCGTAGGCGCCATCGATGAGGGCGCGCATCTCGTCGGCGTGGCTGCCGATGACGACCACGACGCGGCTGCAGCCGGCCTTGATGGTGGCGTCGACGATCCACTGGACCATGGGCTTACCCAGGATCTTGTGCGAAACCTTGCAGTGGTTCGACTTCATGCGGGTGCCCTCGCCGGCAGCGAGGATAATTGCGGTTGCGTCCATGTGATCTCCTGTTACGTTATAGAGACGTGTGTTTGGAAACGATACACGGCGCAATATGATACCGCAGGCATATGATGAGCGCGTAACGATTGACGCGTGACGGCCGATGTCGTTGCCGCCGGCGTGGTGTTTGCGCTGGTTGCGGGCGGTGTCGGAGGCGCTTTGGCGTTGGTGATTTGGCGGAAGAGCGGGGGGTGCCTATGGACAACATGCGAGAGGATTCGGGCACCGAGCCCGTGGCGGCATTCTCGATGTCGCATCCGGCGGTGCCGGCACTCTATATAGTTTTAACGCTGGGGCTTACCATGTTCTCGATGCAGCCGGTGTTGATCGCGCTGTCGCTCGCGGGCGGGCTGGCGTATGGATTTGCGACCCGCGGGGCTGCCCGCACGTTGGGTGCGCTGCGCTGGCAGCTGCCGGTGATTTTGATCATTGCGCTGGTCAACCCGCTGTTTAGTGCCTCGGGCTCGACGGAGCTGTTCCGCATTGGCATGCGCGCGGTGTATTTGGAGAGTATGGTGTACGGTCTGTGCATGGGTGGGTTGTTTGTGGCGAGCGTGCTGTGGTTTGAGGCCGCGGCGTCGATGCTCGAATACGACAAGGTGCTTGCGCTGCTGGGTAACGCCGCGCCGGTAATTGCGCTCATGATTTCGATGTGCATGCGGCTGATCCCGCAGTTTTTGCGCCGCGGTCGCACGGTGCTGGCGGTGCAGGACGCGATCGATATGCCGGGGCGTGCGCCCATCGATCCCGTGCGCTCGCGCCTGCGGGCGTCGAGCGTGCTGATGGGCTGGGGTATGGAGGATTCGCTTGAGCGTGCGGACGCCATGCGCTCGCGCGGATGGGGCGCCGTGCCTCGTCGTACGACGTATGCGCGGTACCGGCTGGGATGCGGCGATGTTGTTGCGCTGGTGGGGCTGGCGTTGTTTGGCGTGGTTGCCGTGGCGGTGGCGTGGATTGCGACGACGCAGTATTCGTTTTACCCGCAGCTCTCGGTGCCGGCGCCGTGGCTGGGCTATGTCGTGTACGCTGCCTGGATGGTGCTGCCCTGCGTGTTACACGCGATTGACGAGAAGAGGTTTGGCTGATGGCTCGGTTGGATGGGGACTCGGTGTCGGGTGCGGCGTGCGGCTCGGATGCGCTGGCGATTGAGGTTCGGGGTTTAAGCTTTGCCTACCCCGGGGCTGACGCTGCGGTGCTCGAGGGGCTCGGCTGGTCTGTTCCCCAAGGTGCATTTGCGCTGCTTGTTGGCGGTACCGGATCGGGTAAGTCGACGCTGCTGTCGCTGCTCAAGCCCGAGATCGCTCCGGCGGGTGAGCGCACTGGCGATGCGCGCGTGCTGGGCGAGAACGTTGCCGACATGGACGTGCGCGCGTCTGCGGAGCGCGTGGGCTACGTGTTCCAGGATCCCGAGAACCAGATCGTGTGTGAGACCGTGTGGCACGAGATGGCGTTTGGCCTAGAGAATCTGGGTGTGTCGCGCGACGAGATGCGCCGCCGTGTTGCCGAGACCAGTTATTTCTTTGGTCTGGAGGACTGGCTGCATCGCGATACCGATACGCTTTCGGGTGGCCGCAAGCAGCTGCTGTCGCTTGCCGCCGTCCTGGCGCTGCGTCCGCGTGTGCTGCTACTCGACGAGCCCACGTCCCAGCTCGATCCCGTTGCCGAGAAGAATTTTCTGCACGCGCTGTTTCGCGTGAACCGTGAGCTGGGCTGCACGGTTGTTGTGGCTACGCATCAACCGCGGCCGATGCTCGAGTATGCGACGTGTGCGTACCGGATTGAGGGCGGTCGGGTGCGCGAGGTGGCGGATATGGCTTCTTTAGGACGCCGAGAATCGCTGTTTTCCGATGACATGTTGGGGTGGGGTGCCATCCGATGTGCAAAAAACGGAGTATTCAGCAGGCGTGAGGACAATTTGGGCTCTCTGGAGCCGTCCGGGGACGTATCGAGCGCGAAAAAAAGTTTGGAATTGGACAAATCGTCCGAATTTGTGGCACAAACGTCGCTCGAGAACGGCTCGGAAGCCTTCCTGCGCACGGATGGAAGCAGAATACTCCAAAAAATGCACGGCGGGTCGGCTACCACCCTGTCGGAGGGCTGGTTTCGCTACGATCGCGCGGGCGGTTGGGTGCTGCGCGGGCTCGATGTGACGTTTTCGGCCGGCGCGGTGCATGCGATTGTGGGCGGAAACGGCTGCGGTAAGTCGACGATGCTCTCGGTGCTGGCCAAGACGGCCAAGCTGCAGCGTGGCCGCATGGTGCGCGGGGCGGCTTCGGCGGCATTGCTGCCGCAAAACCCCAAGGCATTGCTGGTCGCCGAAACGGTGTGCGACGAGCTGATGGAATGGGCTTCGACCTGCGGATACGACGAGGCCACGGCGCAGGAGCAGACGACGCGCTTGGGCTTGGCGGGCTTGGAGGCACGTCATCCGTACGACCTTTCGGGCGGACAGCGCCAGCTGCTTGCGTTAGCAAAGCTGCTGCTGATTGGCCCCGAGCTGCTGCTGCTCGACGAGCCTACCAAGGGTTTGGATCTGGCCAGCCGCCGCATCATCGCTCACGCCCTGCGCGACCATGTGCAGGCTGGCGGTACCGTCATCATGGCCACGCACGATCTGGACTTTGCCGAGCAGGTATCCGACGACATCGCCATGATGTTCGACGGCGAGATCGCCTGCATGGAGCCTCCGGCAGACTTCTTTGCCGACAACGTGTTCTATAGGGCGTGATGGGATGACGGATCATCGCGCCTCGCGCCTACTCACAAAAATGGAGATCCCGCTGCTTCTGGCGGTGCCGGCAGTGATGACTGCGGCGCTGCTGGCGGGCATTGAGCAGGCGGCGCTTGCCATGCTGGTGGTAGTGGCGCTCGTGCTCGCACTGTTTTTTGCGGGCTATGAGACATCACGTCCAGGCCTGCGCCAGATCATGCCCACGCTGGTGCTGGCGGCGCTGGCCGCGGCGGGGCGTATCCTGTTTGGGCCCATTCCCGATTTTAAGCCCGTGAGCGCTATCGCCATTATCGCGGGTGCGACACTTGGCCGTCGCAATGGTTTTATGGTCGGCGCGTTGGCAGCGCTGACCAGTAATTTCTTTTTTGGACAGGGTATGTGGACGCCGTGGCAGATGTATGCCTGGGGTCTGGTGGGCTATATCGGTGGCGCACTGGCGCATGCGGGCGCGTTTGACCGCGCCGATGGAACCGTGCGAATGCCGGCGCTGTTGGCGTATGGCTTTGCGTCGGGCCTGCTGTATGGCGTCGTGATCAACGCGTATGACATCATCGGTTTTGTGCAGCCGCTCACCTGGGCAGGCGCCATAGCGCGTCTTGCTACGGCGGTGCCGTTCGACATCACGCATGGCCTCGCGACCTGCGTGTTCTTGGCTGCTCTGTACAAGCCCTGGTGTCGCCGCATCAACCGCGTCGTCGTGAAGTACGGGCTGTAGTGGCGGTTGCGCCGAGGCAAGAACCAATACTGTCTTGGTGCCATATCAAAACTATGCCGGTTTACGGGGCTAGATTGACGCGGGCCGACCATACCGGCATTTTTCGAAAATAGACGAGCCGTCTACCTGCGGTTTTATTTTGCTCGAATTGCGTGTGGTTGGGCATCTGCGATTCAGCCCCGTAAACCGGCATTGTTTTGAAATGAGCGACTCATATGATGGCCATCGCGGGCCGTGGGTGATCAAAATGATCCGTTCTCCTCCGTCCCCGAGGGATCATATGGGGGCGCCCGCCACGAAACTGGCCCATCTACTACGTTTAGCTTGATACCCCCGACCATGGCCGCGTTTCATGAAAAACCGCAGGCTTTCTACCTGCGGTTTTCTTTTTTGCTTAGTACGCTATGGTTGAGGGTGGTGGCCTAAGCGTAGTAGATGGACGCGTTTCGTGGCGGGCGGATCATGCGGTTGCCCCCACGAGGCCCAAAATGATCCGTTTTCCTCCGTCCCCGAGGGATCATATGGGGTTAGAGCTCCAGGGTGAGGGTGACGGGGCAGTGGTCGCTGCCGAAGATGTCGCCGCGGATGCCGGTGTCGCGTACGTTGGCGGCGATTGCATCACTGACCAGGAAGTAGTCGATGCGCCAGCCGGCGTTGTTCTTGCGGGCATTAAAGCGGTAACTCCACCAGCTGTAGACGCCCTCGACGTCCGGATTGGCCGCGCGCCAGGTGTCGGTAAAACCGGCATCGAGCAGCTCGGTAAACTTGCCGCGTTCCTCATCCGAAAAGCCTGCGTTGCCGCGGTTGGACTTGGGGTTCTTAAGGTCGATCTCCTCGTGCGCCACGTTAAAGTCGCCGCAGGTCACCACGGGCTTGCCGGTCTCGCGCTCGAGCGCGCTCAAAAAGCCGCGATAGGCATCGTCCCAGGCCATGCGTACATCGATGCGCGCGAGCTCATTTTGGGCGTTGGGCGTATAGACGTCCACAAACCAAAACTTGTCGAACTCGAGCGCGCAGACGCGGCCCTCGGTTGCGGCTTGGGCAACGAGCTCGGCAGCCCCACCCTCGCCGGCGTAGGGTAGCAGCGCGTCGGCGCGCAGCACGCGCAGTGGTTCCTTGCGGCTAAAGACCGCAGTGCCCGAGTAGCCCTTGCGCTCGGCGTAGCTCCAGGTTTGGTGATAGCCGGGCAGGTCGACCTGCACCTGACCTTCCTGCAGTTTGGTTTCCTGCAACGCCAGGATATCGACGTCCAGCTCCTGCGCGATCTGGGTAAAGCTCGGGTCCTTTTTGAGCACGGCGCGAAGGCCGTTAACGTTCCACGAAGCAAAGGTGTAAGTCTGAGGCATGGTGTCCTTTCGACGGGGTTGGCAGGCTTAAGATTAACGCAACGAGAACGGGATGGGCCCCGCGAGCGACGGTGTGAACGCCGCCGCTCCGGCGACACGGACGGAGGACACGTATGACGCAGGCAATATCGGACCCCAAGCAGGCCTCCGCCGCGCTGGCGGAGCTGTTCGAAACCCATAACCATGTGGTGTTCTTTGGCGGCGCGGGCGTTTCCACGGCAAGCGGCATTCCCGATTTCCGCAGCGTAGACGGCCTGTATCACCAGCAGTTTGCCTATCCGCCCGAGACCATGCTCTCGCACAGCTTTTACGAGACACATTCGGCGGAGTTCTTCGACTTTTACCGCACCAAGATGATCGCGCTTAACGCTAAGCCCAACCGCTGCCACACCAAGCTGGCCGAGCTGGAGCGCGCCGGCAAGCTTGATGCTGTGGTGACGCAAAACATCGACGGCTTGCATCAGATGGCGGGCTCGCAGCGCGTGTTTGAGTTGCACGGATCGGTCCATCGCAACATTTGCCAGTCGTGCGGAGCGGTCTATAGCGCCGAGTGGATTTGCTCGCGCGAGCACGAGGACGCCGCGGGCGTGCCCGTGTGTCCCGCATGCGGCGGCCGCATCAAGCCCGACGTGGTGCTCTACGAAGAGCCGCTCGACGAGCGCGTGCTCACCGGCGCCGTTGCCGCTATCGCCGCGGCCGATGCCCTCATTGTGGGCGGAACCTCGCTCGTGGTGTACCCGGCGGCGGGCCTCACGCGCTACTTTACCGGCGATACGCTGGCCATTTGCAACCTGGCACCTACCGATCAGGACGCAAATGCCGACCTGCTGATTTCTTGCGACATCGCGGCCGCGTTTGCGTTCTAGCCCGCGCGCGCGGATACAATAGAAAGACTGATTGCAAAGCGACCCCGCCGCCAGCGCCCGAGCGCGGCGGCGCGGGCATTTTAGGAGGATGTTCATGGCGAACGACAGCAAGACATGGCGGTGCGGAAAGTACGAGCTCAGCTTTGACCGTCCGCGCATCATGGGCGTCCTCAACGTGACGCCCGATTCGTTTAGCGACGGCGGTGAGCACTTCGACCCGGACGCCGCTATCGAGTACGGTTTGGCGATGCTCGACGCCGGCGCCGACATCATCGATGTGGGAGGCGAGTCCACGCGCCCCGGTTTTACCCCGGTCAACCCCGATGAGGAGGCCCGCCGCGTGCTGCCCGTGGTGCGCGCGCTGGCAAAGGAAGGTGCCATCGTCTCGATCGACACGCGTCATGTGGCGGTCGCCAAGGCTGCTGTGCGCTGCGGCGCCTCGATTGTCAATGACGTGACGGGCTTCACCGACCCCAAGATGATCGAGTTTGTCGCGACGAGTACCTGCGGCGTCATCGTGATGCATGCCGGCGAGGTTGCCGCGCCTGCGCGCACGCATGCGACGGTGCAGCTCGATACCTCGGCCGCGGCGTTTGTTGCCGAGAAGGCGCGCGAGGCGGCTGCCGAGGCTGCGCGCGAGGCCGAAAAGCCGGCCCGCCGTCGTCGTGGCAAGCTGCTGGGCGAACCCAAGACGGAGGCCAAGCTTCCGGGCGGTGTGGTGCAGCCCTCGCTGCCGTTTGGCGACCCGGAGCCCGCGCCCGAGCCCGCGGTCGAGCAGAAGCAGGAGGCACCGGCCGCCGAGCAGACCGCCCCTGTCGCCGAGGCCGCCGCAACTCCCGAGCCCACGCCGGAGCCCAGCGACCACCTGGCCGCCATGATGCGCCGCAGCGCCCGCCGCGAGGAGGCCTACGTGCCCACCTCGCAGCTCCGCCGCTTTACCCTGCCCGATTCGGCGCCCATCATGCGTCGTGTTATGGGCTTCCTTTCCGACCAGGCCCGCACGCTCATCCATGCCGGCGTGTCGCGCGACCGCATCTGCATCGATCCCGGCCCGGGGTTTGGCAAGTCGGCCAACGAGGACATCGTCATCCAGCGCGAGACCGCCAAGATGGCATCGCTGGGCTATCCGCTCATGTGTGCCGTGTCGCGTAAGCGCTTTGTGGGCGCCGTCTCGGGCGTGACCGAGGCCGCCGAGCGCGATGCCGCCACGTTTGGCGTGTGCCTGGGAGCGATCCAAGCCGGCGCCAATATCGTGCGCGTGCACGATGTCGCCGGCTTTGCGCAGTTCCTGAACGGTTACTGGGCCGTCGCCAAGCCGCAGCCGCGCCGTGCGTTTGTGGCCGTGGGCTCCAACCTGGGGCATCGCTGCGACAACATCCGCGCCGCGCGCGACATGATCGCCGAGATCCCGCTCACCTGCGTTTCCAACTGCTCGCGCATCTACGAGAGCGAGCCGGCCTACGAGACGCGCCAGGACGCGTTTGCCAACGCCGTCATCGAGATCAAGACCGAGCTGGCGCCGCTGGTGTTGCTCGACGAGCTTATGAAGATCGAGGCCGAGCTGGGCCGCGACCGTTCCAAAAAAGCCAAGGCCAACGGCCCGCGCACCATCGACTTGGACCTGCTGTGGATGGACGGCGAGACCCACGGCGGCAAAAAGCTGCGCCTGCCGCATCCGCTGATCGGCGAGCGCGACTTTGTGCTGGTGCCGCTCGAGGACCTGATGCACGACCCGGCGCGGTTCTTCCGTTACAACGGCGTCGAGGTCAAGGAGCCCGAGGATCGCGTGGGCCATATCGTGGGCGAATTGGGGCGTATGTAGATGATTGAGATGAATGCTGTTGCTGCCGGTACCGAGCTCGATGCCGCGCGCGACGCGGGTCGCGAGGGCGTGTCCGCGGGCTGGTGCGCGTGGAGCGTGGGCGATGCGTCGCTGACGTTTTCGCTGGTCGTGCGCCCCGATGTGAACATGCATGCCTTCCACGGTCTGCCGTTTGTGGCCGCGATGGGCATGATGGATGCGCTTGCGGGCACGGCCACAACGCCGGGCCTGGGGCTTGCCGGCAAGGTGGGCATCCAGTGGCCGAGCGACATCGTGTGCGGCGCGCCTGCGTTTGAGACGTCGCTCGCGCGCGTTGCCGTTAACGGCGGCGCCGGTGCCGCAGGCATGTTTGCCGCGGTGACGGTGGATATCGAGCGTGCGGCCCTGAGCGAGCTTGACGTGGACATGGCCGATGAGGCGTTGGTTGAGGCGCTGACCGCCGCCCTGCTCGCCCGCGTTGACGCTTGGGCGGTTGTCGCGAACACGCCGCAGGGTGCCGCCGGCCCGCTGGCCCCGGTGCTGGGCGAGTATTTCGACATGGTGCCGCTGCTGGGCCGTCAGGTTGCGGCGGTGTCGCCCAACGGTCTGCCGCTCGCAGTCGGTGTGTTTGCGGGCCTGGACATCTGGGGCCGCGCGACCATCAAGACCGACGCCGGCGAGCAGGAGTTCCCGCCCGAGGCCGTACGAATCCGCGGCTTGTAGCGCGGGTCCGCTCGCAAAGATAACGATGACAACGAAGCCCTCCTCGGCCAGCGCCGGGGAGGGCTTTTGTGTGAGCAGAGAGGATGGCCACGTTCGTCCTATTCCTCAAAAATGAAAATAATTCAGTTTTGAGGAATAGGATTTAGCCGGCTCGACCTTTCACGAGGTATATTCGTTGCAGAGTCTATTCCTCAAAACTGAAAAAATTTCAATTTTGAGGAATAGCAACGAAAGACCGCAGGGAGGCAGCCAATGAAACTCATCAATAGAACGTCGTATATGGACACGTTAACGAGCCTTATTGGCGTGCCGGACATCAAGGTGATCACGGGCATTCGCCGTAGTGGAAAATCGAAATTGCTCGAGGCCCTTCGCGACTACGTAGAGGCCAACCTGCCCGATTCGAATATCATCCATATCAATTACAACCTCGATGAGTTCGAGGAGCTGCTTGAGTATCATGCGCTGCTCACCTACGTAAAAGAGCATCGGGTGCCCGGCAAGCAAAACTTCCTGCTTGTCGACGAGGTTCAGATGTGTGACGGCTTCGAGCGCGCAATCAACAGCCTTCACGCATCCGAGCAGTACGACATTTTCATTACCGGATCGAACGCCTTTCTGCTCTCGAGCGATCTGTCGACGCTCTTTACGGGGCGCACGTTCGAGATCGAGATGTTCCCGTTCTCGTTTGAGGAATACCGTTCTTACGGCGACGAAGGCGAGGTCGACCGCGATTTCGACGAGTACGCGAGGACCGGTGGCATGTCCGGCTCCTACCCTTATCCGTTGCAGGAGCAGCGTTATCAATATCTCTCCAACGTCTTTAAGACACTCATTGTGAGAGATATCGTTCAACGGCATAACGTGAGAAACGAATCGGCCTTGCTGCGCATTGCCGATTACATGATGGACAATGTCTCCAACATTACGTCGGCCCGCAATATAACGGACGTTCTAAATGCGGACGGGCTCAAGATCACGAACAAGACGGTCGGCACGTATATGGGGTACCTGTGCGATGCATTCGCCTTCTATAAGGTGCGCCGATACGACATTCGCGGCAAGAAATACCTTAAGAGCGGCGAGAAGTATTATCTGGCGGACCATGCGTTTAAATACGCGCTGCTTGGTACGCGCGACATGGATTGGGGCCGCGTGTACGAGAACATGGTGGCCATCGAGCTGCTGCGCCGCGGATACGAGGTATACGTCGGCGTGCTCTATAAAAAGGAAATTGATTTTGTAGCAATCAAGCGAAGCGAGAAACTCTACATTCAGGTGAGCGACGATATCAGCTCGGATAAGACGTTCGAGAGGGAGATTTCGCCGCTGCTAAGCATCGGCGATGCGTATCCCAAGATGATTCTCGCCCGTACGCATCACGAGACAACAGATCGTGATGGGGTGCAGATTGTGGACCTGGCGAGATGGTTGGCAGGTGAGGCGTAGCGTCTCTCAGGTCTATTCCTCAAAACTGAATTATTTTTGATTTTGAGGAATAGACTCGGCGTTCGTTCTACCCCTGCTCCTGCATGCGGCGGTAGATTTCGCAGATGCCTTTGATGGTGAGTTGGCCGTCGACCACGTCGAAGGCGTCGGTCGAACCGGCGACGATGCTGGCGAGGCCACCCGTGGCGATGACGGTGGCGTCCTCGCGCCCCAGCTCGCGTTTCATGCGCGCGACCAGGCCTTCGGCCATGGCGGCGGCCCCCGTTACGGCGCCGACCTTGATGCACTCCTCGGTATCGCGGCCGATGGCGTGCTCGGGCGCCTCGAGCGGAACGCTGGCGAGCTTGGCCGCGCGGGCGGCGAGCGCGTCCATCGAAATGCGGATGCCCGGCGCGATCGCTCCGCCAATGTAGTAACCGTCCTCGTCGATAACGTCGATATTGGTCGCGGTGCCAAAGTCCACCACGATCGCCGGGGCGCCGTAGAAGGTCTCGGCCGCGACAGCGTTGGCGATGCGGTCCGCACCCACGGCCTGGGGGCGCGCCGCGCGCAGCTTGGTCACGGCCGCCGTCTGCGGGCCGATGACGATGGCGTCTGCCGCGATGCGGTCGGCCACGGCGTGCCATTCGCGCGAGAGCTGCGGCACCACGCCGGCAAAGGCGATCGCGTCGACCGCGCTAAGCGAGAGGTCGTACATCTTAAAGAAGCCCATCAGGCGCACGTGGATCTCGTCGGCGGTAAAAGAGCGGTCGGTGGGCATGCGCCACGACTGCACCAGCTCGTCTCCGTCAAACAGGCCCATGGCCGTCTGCGTGTTTCCCATATCGATAGCGAGCAGCATGTCTACTCCAGGTGTCGGCGTAAAAGGACGCGCACCATTGTATACGTGCTGTCGGCGTTGGGCTGCGATTCGTTTACGGGGACACGGGGGCTGAAAGTTATAAATATGAAGGAATTATGCTCTATGAGATTTTCCTTGCCGTTTACCGAACTCCCGCGTAATATTCTTTCTTGCGCACATGAGGCGCCCAGACATTGCGGGGTGGAGCAGTCTGGTAGCTCGCCGGGCTCATAACCCGGAGGTCGTAGGTTCAAATCCTGCCCCCGCGACCAAGATCTTACAGCTCGTCGGCCTAGCCGGCGAGCTTTTTTGTTATTCCGGGCTGTGTTTTTGACCCGGGTCTCAACCTTTCAAACAAAATCTCAATCTGTAACACCTAGACCCGGTTTTGGCGGCTATCTGTTACAGATTTAGACAAACCGGCGGGACGACCTCCGTTTGTCTAAATCTGTAACACGAGGGACGGATTTTGCCGAGTAACTGTTACAGATCGAGACATTTCGGCAGGCCGGTCCCGTTATGCCGTAGGAGTGATCCACATTTCTAATCTGGAGCATGCCAGCAAGGTGGATACTGGGGAACATTACTGCTGAACTAGGGAACTTTACTAGGGAACTAGGGAACTTTACTGCGGAACTAGGGAATAGCTAGGGTATAGTAGGGGCAGACTAATGATTCAATCGAAGGACAGCTATGTTCATAACGAATGATATCGAGTTGGCTGCTGCGGTTGAGCACATGAGGGCCGCAGGGACGGACCTTGCCGAATACGAACTCAAAACTGCGGCAGGCGGTTTTCCCAAGACGATGCCGGATTCGATTTCCGCTTTTGCTAATGGAACTGGTGGAACGATCGTTTTCGGCATCAGTGAAAAAGACGGCTTCCATTCGGTGGACATCGATGTGAAGATGATCCAGGCGCATAGCGCTCAAGCGGCGAGGGAACTCGTTGAGCCTCCCCAGATGGTCGACATCATGGTTTTGGAGTTTGAGTCGAAGCCTGTCGTTGTGGTCAATGTCCCCGAGGCTTCGCCACGAGAGAAGCCATGTTATGTCAAAAAGCTCGGTCAACGCCTTGGCTCATACATAAGAACGGGCGATGGCGACCACAAGATGTCATCTTACGAAATCGACCGATATATCGAAAATCAATATCGAAGCGCGCGCAATGACGCTGTTGTCGTTGAGGGCGCAACGATGGATGACTTTGACCAAGAATTGCTTGCTGGATGGCTCTCGCGAGTGAGGGCAACAACGTTGGGCAGGTCGGCGGCTTTAAGCGACGAGGAGCTCATGGCAAATCGGCGTGTGGTTTCCCCCGACGCTGAAGGGATTTTGAGGCCAACCGTTGCAGGAATTATGGCGTTGGGTTTTAGTCCACAACGGTTTTTTCCTCGAGCTAATGTTGTGTTTACGGCGTATCCGACACCGAAAAAGGGCGAAGTGGGGAGAGCTGGGGAACGTTTTTCTGATTCGGTTGATATCGATGGACCAATACCCATTATGGTGGTTGATGCGGTGCGGGCTGCATCACGAAACATGAGGCATGGCGCAATTGTAAAAGGCGCGTTGAGGGAAAACGTGCCGGACTATCCGTTGGCCGCAGTCCGTGAGGCCGTTGCCAACGCGTTGATGCATAGGGATTATTCTCCCGATGCGCTGGGCACTCCCGTAATGATTGATCTCTATCCCGATCGTCTAGAGCTGTCCAACCCCGGAGGTCTGTTCGGTTCGCTGACGGTCGAGCGCTTGGGGCAACGAGGCGCAACGGCTTCGAGGAACCAATTTCTAGCGCGAATTCTCGAGGACGTGCCGTATTCCGATGTAGATGGCAGGGTCGGTCGTGTCGTCGAAAATCGAGGCTCAGGCTATCCAACGATTAACAGGGAGCTCGAGCAGGCCTTGATGCCCGCACCGATTGCCAAGAGCACTCTCGATGAGTTCGTCTTGATCATGAGGCATCGGCGTATGACGGATCAGGAAGACCGCTCATATACAAAGGAAAACGTGAAAACTGCCATTCTGGGTTACATCGCTGATCGTGAGAGCGTAAGCACGTCGGAACTTGCAAAAGCATCGGGGATGTCAGTGAAAACGGTGCGCCGATATCTGTCTGCGCTTATGGAAGAAGGAATTGTCGAGGGAATCGGGACGGCCAATAGCCCCAAGCGACGCTATCGCCTGCGTCGATAGGAACAGCTTGGAAGCTCGCCGGGCTCATAACCCGGAGGTCGTAGGTTCAAATTCCGCCCCCGAGGTGGATGCCACCTGCGATTCCGATCAGTCCGCCACGCCCTCTCAGGAGGTCTAACCCATGGATCCCATTCTTGCCGAGGTCTACTCGACCGTTCTACCCGCCGCGCCAAGCGCACCGAGCGCGACCTCGGTGCGCTCAAGCAGGCCCTCGTCGCCCGCGAGGAAAAGCTCGAGCGCTAAAGGGGCCTACCCACCCTTGCCGGATTCGAACGTGGCAAGAACGGCTATGGAGTGGTCGTACTTCCCCTCATATAGTGGTGTCATCGAAGCTTCGCATGCACTTCGAACGGTTCCACGATAACGAGAAAGGGAAGCCGATGAAGAAGATTATCCTCTTGTGCAATTCCGGCATGTCTACGAGCCTCATGGTTCAGAAGATGAAGGATGCCGCCGCCGCCGAGGGCCTCGAGTGTGCCATTGCCGCTTACTCCACTGATAAGGCGGCAGAGGTCGCCTCGGATGCCGACTGCATTTTGCTGGGCCCTCAGATTCAGTTCCAAGCCGATGAAGTTCGCGCGGCATGCCCGGGCGTGCCGGTTGCCGTCATTGACATGGTGGCGTACGGCACGATGGATGGCAACGTTGCGCTTGCCCAGGCCAAATCCCTTATGGGTGAGAACTAGGAGGCGCGTCGCACATGGCATCCATGAACGGTATCATTGCCAAGATTTCTTCTTGTGGTAACGCTGTCAGCAAAAATACGATTCTCCAGGCGATTTCGTCGGGCATCATGTCGATGTTCCCCATCATCATCGTCGGATCGTTCGCAAGCTTGTTCTCGGGCATTCCCATTCCGACTTATCAGGAGTTCCTTACAACGAGCGGCGTCAATGTGGCGCTTTCTGCCGTGGTGAACGCAACCACCAACATGCTCGGCCTGTTCTTCACCTACGGTGTTGCGCGCTCGTACGGTGAGAACATCGGGGTTAAGGCTCCTGCCGCCGGTGTGCTCGCCCTTGTTGTCTATGTTGCGCTGATGCCTACGCTGACTTCAGAAGATGGTGTGACGTCGCTTGCTTTTGACTATCTGGGCACTAAAGGCATGATCTTGGGCATCGTTATTGCGTTCCTTGCAACGAAGATCTTCCACCTTATTGTTTCTAAGAACATTGTTATTAAGATGCCCGCTGGCACGCCCGACTTTGTGTCCAACAGTTTCGTTTCGCTCATTCCCGCGTTTGCCATTGCGCTGTGCGCTATCGCGGTGCGCATGATCTTTGCGCTGACTCCCTGGGGCGACGCGTTCAGCTGTTTCTACGCTCTCATCCAGATGCCCATCCAGGGTCTGATTGGCGGCAACATCGCTTCCGTTGTTCTCATTAGCGTGATCATGTGCCTGCTGTGGTGCTTCGGCATTCATCCCGGTTTTATCACGAGCCTCATCGGCCCGCTCTTCATGATGCTCGATGGTGCCAACCAGGCCGCCTACGCTGCTGGAGAGGCTCTCCCCAACATCATCGGTATGAACTTCAATTACATTACGACCATCGCAATTGCCTACCCCGCCGTTCCCATTGCCATCCTTTTGGTCGCCCGTTCCGCTCAGCTGCGTACGGTCGGCAAGGTGGCGCTGGCGCCCGGTTTCTTTGGCATCAACGAGCCGATTATTTTCGGCCTCCCCATTGTGCTGAACCCCGTGGCTGCTATTCCGTTTATCGTGACGCCTCTTGTCAATGTCATTGGAATGTACGCGCTGCAGTCCCTGGGTATTGTGGCAAAATGCATCGGCATCCTGCCGTTCAACATCCCGGTGGTCATCACTGGCATGCTTTCCGGTGGTATCAGCATCGCCATCGCAGAGGTCGTGTTTCTCATCATCGATATCTTGATTTGGATTCCGTTTATCAAGGCGATGGACGCCGCCAAGCTCAAGGCGGAGCAGGAAGCGCAGGCGGCATAGTAACAAGTCCCCTTCATATTGCCGCGTTTGTATTGCGAGGTGGGCGGTGCTGCAGAAGCACCGCCCACCTCGTTTTGTATACCGACGCCGCGTATTGCGCGGGCTCGATTCGTAGCGCCGTATGGATTGGATGGTGCGGACGACACCTCCACCACAAGGACGACGCCTCCCCACAAGAAGGGCCCCGGGCTGAACGCCCGGGGCCCTGTACTTTGCGTTGCCGATTATCTCTAGCCGGTTATAGCGCACAAGATTTACGCTGCGTTGACCTTCTTCTCCAGTTCATCGATACGGTTCTGCATGGCGTCGATCATGCGGTACAGGTCAACCAGCTCGCGTGCAAAAGCCTTGGTGATCTCGGTCGCCATGAGCTGATCCTCTGCATGAACTTGAATAAGCGATGCCGGGGCATTGACTCCCTGAGCTGCGGAGGAGATCATTTCCAGATGAACGTCGTGGCTTTCCAGAAAGTTTGCATCGCCATCTGCAATGAGGGCGGGAGACTCATCTGCTCGGCCATCTTTCGCGTGCTTGATGGCCTCCATGTAGGCGCTCTTTGCAGTGCCTGCCGTGCTGATGAGCTTAAAAACTTGCAGTTCTTCATCAGGAGTCATAGTGCAATATCCTTTCTGTTGTTGCGCGAGCGCAACAAGGCAGCGTTGCGCTCGCTTGTCCATGTGACATAAACAGCCGTGTGACTGATTGGCGAATTACAGGTTCGTACCATTCGATGCGATGACGTCGCGATACCAGAAGAATGACTTTTTAGGAATGCGCTCAAGCGTGCCAGCGCCCTCGTTGTCCCGGTCGACATAGATGAAGCCGTAGCGCTTCTTCATCTCTCCCGTGCCGGCGGAGACGAGGTCGAGCGTGCTCCAGGGCGTGTACCCCATCAGGTCCACACTGTCCTCATCGACCGCGTCGATCATGGCAGCTATGTGTGCGCGAAGGTAGGCGATGCGATAGTCGTCATCAACGCGCCCATCTACCACCTCGTCTACTGCGCCGAGGCCATTTTCTACCACAAAGAGCGGCTTTTGGTAGCGGTTGTAAAGCAGGCGGAGTGTCAGACGCAGGCCCATGGGGTCGAGCTGCCAACCCCAAGCGCTCGTTTCGAGGTAGGGGTTCTTCACGCCACTCACCATGTTGCCGCCTGTCTTTTCGGCGTCGGCTTCGGTGCCGCTTTGCACCATCGATGAGTAGTAGCTAAAGCCAACGAAGTCTACCGTACCGGCGCGGAGAATCTCGTCATCTCCCGCCTCGCGCACAAGGGTAACCCCGCGTCGCTCCATGGCCTTGCATAAGAAGGAGGGGAGATAGCCGCGCACCTGCACATCCGCAAAGGCGAGCATATCGTTTTGGAAATCGTCTGCCGCCTTCGCGTCGAGCGGGTGGCAGGTTTTTGGATACACAATGCCCGCGAGTGTCATGCAACCGACCTTGAGGCCGGGATCGATCTCGTGCGCTCGGATGACCGCCTTAGCGCTTGCGACAAATTGGTGGTAGGCCGCCTGATAGATGGTGGGCCAATAGCCCTCGTCTCCCGGTCGCATATTGATGCCGGTGGGCGACCACGGATTGTACTCGGCAACGTTGATCTCGTTGAACGTGAGCCAATAGCGCACAGTGTCGCCGAACTCCCGGAAGCATACATCACAGTACCTCGCGAAGAAGTCCACGAGACGCCTATCGCGCCAACCCCCGTACTTTCTCACGAGGCCAAGTGGCATCTCGTAATGCGAAAGCGTAACAACAGGTTCTATGTTGTAGTGCTTAAGCTCAGCAAATACGCTACGGTAGAAAGCGAGGCCGCGCTCGTTGGGCTCGATCTCGTCGCCTTCGGGGAAGATGCGGCTCCATGCGATGGAGAGGCGCAGGACCTTGAGTCCCATTTGGGCAAAGAGCGCTATGTCTTCCTTGTAGCGATGATAGAAATCCACGCCGTCGTGGCTCGGGTAGTAGACCCCTGCCTCAACGTCGGTCGTTATACGTCGAGGCGTATCGACCGCGCCGGCGGTCATCACATCGGCAACCGAGAGACCCTTGCCGTCTTCTTGATAGGCTCCCTCGCATTGATTTGCCGCCAAAGCGGCTCCCCATAGAAAATCAGCTGGTAACGCCATGCGCACCCCTTTCTTCTAGCCGCACAGGGCACGCATGAGGGTTTCGTAGCTGCCACCCTCTACGATGCAGCGTACCCGCTTCTCGTCGGTAAGAAGCCGTGCGGTCGTCTGATAGAACCGTTGAGTCTCGTCTGCGGTTGAGTCGCAGATCGACGTAAGGATGATGAGTTGGACGTCATTGGTTTTCCAACGGATGGGGCGCTTGAGAACACCCACGACCACGAGGTTCTCGTCGGGAAGCACCTCTATGGGATGAGGCAGAGCTGCCAGGTTACCAAAATCGGTGCTTCCATGTTTCTCACGCTCCAACACGGAGCCGAGGAAGTTGTCCGGTAGGGGTCGCACTTGTCGGACGAGTTCGCAGAGTTCGGCGAGCGCGTCGTCTCGACGCCTCGACGTGAGGCCCGTGAAAAAGAACTCTGGCCGGTAGAACCGGCGTAGATATGAGCTATCCCCCAGTTCAAGTCTACGACGTACGCGGTTCATATCGCGCGCCTCAAGGAAGCTGTTCACCTGCATGATGGGCTTGGGAACCGCTCGGTCAATGGGGGTGGACGAGAAGATGTAGTCGAATGTACTGAGGTCGATGTGGTTGAGCTCAAAGACGCTGCAGACGGTGAGCTCGCTGATGTAATCGCCGAATGCCTCTTCAAACTGATAAGCAAAAAAGCGCGAGCTCGATTTACCCGTCGCACAAACCAGGAGCACACGGCTCTTATGAGGAATGCGTCGCTGCATGACGAGTCCCATTTGAAACATTATGGTGAAGTAGGCAATCTCGTGCTCGGATACGGGGCGTCCGTAGTGAGCAGCGAGTGGCAATGCCGCCTGCTGCGCCAGTGCGTGGGCGAAGGGGTAGGTGCGGCGTGTTTCTGCAAGCTGGGGGTTTGTGATTTCGATGCCATAGCGCATGCGTATATCAAATGCAATGAGATGGTTTCCCAGCATAAGGCGCAGACGCAAATTATCGCTGAAGTCGACGCCGTACATATCGTAGATGGCGTCGAGCATAGGGTCGATGAGACGCTGGATATCCTCCGAGATAACGAGGTTCCCATCGAGTCCGAATGTGTCGTGGCGCACGACACCGCCGGCAACGAAGGCGGCTATGAGCTGGACCTCGCCTTCGGTATCGTCAAGCGGGATGTCGCGTTCTTCCAGCTGTTCTATAACGACGCGCGCGCAATGTCGGTCATGCTCCGCGCCCTCCCAGGTGTTTCGCCCGGAGACGTCCTCTATGATGTGGCCACGGTGGCAGCGTGCGCTTGACACCACGAGATAGAGAATGAATGTTTGGAGGGCAGCCTCGGACATTACGACGTTTTCGGCAGCAAAGGTCTGCACGACAAGGTCTCCGATGATTGCCGCGGCTTGATCTTGTACGCTGTGGTAATCATCAAAACCGACCGTATGGAATCGCAAGCAGTGCATGATTGCCTTGCGGAAGGCAAATTCGTCTCCGACGGCTCTCATCCCGTATCCAGGGACACGCTCCACCGTGAGGCCAGAGCGGGTGAGGATAGACTCTGCATGGCGAATTTCCTGCGAGAGTGTCTTGGTAGAGACAAACAAGGCTTCCGACTCGTCCGCGAGCTTGAAGAACGATCCGCTTATGAAGCGCTCTACGAGATACATAAGACGCTCTTCGGCGGTTTCAGGCGTGTGGCGGGCAATGCGTTGTAGGCTACGCTGTCGCCAGGCATGGTAGCGCTCAGCGTCGTTAATCTCGAGGCGGTATCCGTGGCGTGGCTTGGAGACAAGCTCGGCGCCGCTTTCTGCAAGGTTCTGCCGGAGCGCCTTAAGGCGCGTGCGCGTCGTCTTCTCGCTCTTTTGAATATATTGGGCAAGTTGTTCTGCCGTTACATAGTCACTCTGCTCGATGAGCTCAAGAAGATTGAGGAGCTCCCTATCCATGTCGCCCCCTAGGGCATCGGGGCATTTCGCCGCATTTAGATATCGTTGATAGAAATACTATACGAGCGCTACGCCTAGCAGCTCAATTGCCTCATTTACCGGATTGCGCGCGGAAAAAGCCGTCCTTGAGCGGACGGGGACGTCCTATACCATGGGTGGCAAACGGCAGAGTACAACCGATGGCGCAAAGTGAGTCTGTTCTCGCTGTGCGCGTAAAGGAGGCGCTTGGGATGAAGGTCATTTTTAGGGCAGACGACCTGGGCATGAGCGAGGGCATCAACTACGGTATCGCCAAAGCCATCTCTTGCGGACCGATTACGAGCGTTGGGCTCATGCCCAACATGCCTGCTGCCTCCCACGGCTTCGACCTCGTTGCTGCAAGCGGTGTGAGTGTGGGGCAACATACAAACATCTGTCTTGGTAAGCCGGTTTCTGACCCCGCGTCCATTCCCTCACTCGTGGATGAACACGGGGAGTTCTGTTCTAGCAGAACCATCAGGGCGCGCACGGAGGACACCATCGTGCTCGATGAAGCGGAGCGCGAAATACAGGCGCAGCTCGATCGGTTTCGTGCGCTGACCGGGCGCGACCCGGCGTACTTTGAGGGCCATGCCGTGTTCTCCCCGACGTTTTTTCAGGCACTTCAGAACGTCGCGGAGCGCAATGGGCTCTTCTACATCAACCCCATGGATCCGGTCTGGAGTGAGAAGTGGGGTGTGGTGTGTGCAAAACCCTATCACCTCGATGATCGAGGCCTGTACGATCCGCGCAAGTACTTGTTTGACGACGAGGCCGACATTGCGCGTCACGCCTGCAGCATGCTCGTATTCCACCCGGGGTACCTGGATCAATATGTGCTCGACCACTCGTCCTTTACCTTGATCCGTCCCATGGAAACGGCGTTTCTGGTGAGTGAGGAGCTTGAGCAGTGGATCGAACAGAAGCACGTGCAGTTGGTGAATTTTGAAAACTACTGCGAGGACTAGGATGTTGCGAAAGTCGCAGCTAAGAGCGGGGGCGCCATCTGGCTTCGGACGCCCGTGCTGTAACGGTGGCGCACCATAGAGAAAGGACGAATATGAATAAACCCGACCACTTCCTCTGGGGCGTGTCGACGGCGGGCCACCAGACCGACGGCGGCGACGCGGCTGCCGACACCACCTTCTTGGAGCATGTGGAGCCGACGGTTTTTAAGGAGCCCGCGGGAGACGCCTGCCGCAGCTGGGAGCGTTGGGAGGACGACCTCAACTGTGTTGCTGAGATGGGGCTCAACGCGTATCGCTTCTCCGTTGAGTGGTGTCGCATCGAGCAGGAGGAGGGCGTCATCGACCAGGCGGCCCTCGATCACTACGACCGCCTGATGGATGGTTGCCTGGAGCGCGGTATCCAGCCGGTGCTCACGCTTTGCCACTTTACCTGTCCTCATTGGTTTGCCAAACGGGGTGGTTGGCTCGCGCCCGACGCTGTCGACCTCTTTGCGGCGCATGTGCGGCGCGTTATGGAGCTCGCCCGCGGCCGCGCCGCTGCGGTGGTGACACTTAACGAGCCCAACCTCAACCAGCTCCTCGCCAACGGCGCGATGCCTCCCGAGGCGTTTGCCTTCCAGCAGGTGGTGCTGCATGCCGCAGCGGCAAAGGCGGGCGTTGCGCATTACCGTGCGGGCAACGTGCAGGACATCGACGAGTTCGACGCAATGGACGAGGCTATGGCGCGCGCTCATCGCCGTGCTGTGGAGGTGGTGCGTGAGGTAGCGCCGGGTACCCCTGTGGGACTCTCGCTTTCAGTAGTGGACGACGACTGGGCCACACCCGCCGGCCGTGCCATTTGCGAGCGTAAGCGCGAACTCTGCTATGGCAAGTGGGTTGATGCCATTCAAGGGGATGACTTCATCGGCGTGCAGAACTACGAGCGCATGGTCTTTGGCGACGAAGGGCTCATCGCACCCGATCCTACCCAGCCCATCAACGGTATGGGCACGCAGGTGGAGCCCGGCTCGCTTGCGGGTGCAGTGCTCTACATCCACGAGCTCACGGGCCTTCCAGTCGTCGTTACAGAGCATGGCATCTCTACCGAGGACGATCATCTGCGCTGCGACTTCATCCGCGCATCGCTGCCCGCGCTTGCGGGGCTTGTGCGGCGCGGGCTGTCAGTGCTGGGGTACTTCCACTGGACGCTTATGGACAACTTTGAGTGGATTTCTGCTTTTGACAGTCGACTGGGGCTTTATGAGGTCGATCGTCGTGACGGTACGTACGACCGCATCGCAAAGCCAAGCGCGCGCGTGTACGCGGATGTGGTTCGCACGCTCAATGGGCGGATGTAGATGCGTTCGCGCAAGGAGATGGGCACGCGGCGCCTATATCGGTGTTGCGAAGGCAAGGGGAGATGACGTATGCAGGCGCTACGCGTAGGTGATAACGGCAGGTATCTTGTGACGGAGGACGGCGCGCCCTTTACATGGATAGCCGACACCGCTTGGACGCTGCCGCAGCGTATAAAAGCCGATGACGTGGAATACTATCTGCGTCGCCGTAAAGAGCAGGGCTTTACTGTGCTGCAGATGGTTGCCCTTGACCCCGAGCGCGATGTACTCATGCGCTCACCCGCGGGCGAGCCGGCACTTATCAACGGTGACCTCGAACATCCCAATGAGCGCTATTTTTCCTATCTTGATTGGGTGCTCGATCGTGCTGAACACTACGGCTTTCACGTGCTTCTGCTTCCTGTGTGGGGGCAGTTGGTGACAGGCGACAACTGGATGGGTGGCACGTTTGGTATAACGGTGACCGGCGAGAACGCCTACGACTTTGGCAAGTGGATTGGCGCGCGGTATGCCTCACGAAAGAACATCGTGTGGTGTTTGGGCGGCGACCGGCAGCCGGTTCACCGCGGTGTTGATTACCGTTCGGTGTGGCGGCGTATGGCAGAGGGCCTTGCCGAGGGCGTCCTCGGCAGCCCGCTGCCCGCTGATGCGCCCCGCGAGGCGTGGCGCCGGTTGCCCCTTGCCTATCATCCAAGTTGTGAAGACCAAAATCACTGCTCGTCTTCTACCTATTGGGGCGATGACGAGCGATGGCTTGCGCTAACCATGCTGCAGTCGGGTCATGGCCCAGGCGCGTGCAGCTGGAAGCTTGTCGAGGCGGAGCATGAACAGCCTGGTTCCGCGCGTCCCGTTTGGGATGGCGAGCCGGCGTATGAGGACATGCCCACGAGTTGGCCGCCGACCGGTCCACGTCATGGGACATGGATGGTGCGACGCCGAGCGTACTGGTCGGTGCTCGCCGGGGCGTTTGGAGTTACCTATGGACACTGCTCGGTGTGGAGCTCCATTGCCGAGAAGGAACGAAACGATATGTTTCACGTGGATTGGTTTGAAGCGCTCGACGCCGAGGGGGCAAATCAGATGCGCTATCTGCGAGCCTTCCTCGATGAGTCTGGTGTTGTTGGCTCCCTTCCGTGTCCGCATGCCGTGGTTTCGCCTGGGACGGATGATTTGGCTGCGCATGTGCAAGTGAGTTGTGCGGAAGATGGCGCGCGCCTTTTCGCTTACTTGCCCAGCGGCGGCACCGCGTGCCTGCAGATGCCCGAGGGCTGGGTGACAGCATGGTGCTGGTGGTACAGCCCGCGCACCGGTGATATATGTGGTCCCGTGCCGGAGATCGTAGCCGACGGGTGCGCTACTGTGCGTGCCCCGAGCGCGGGAGAAGGCGAGGATTGGTTGCTCATGGCCGATGCGGAGCGCAGCGAGGTGCCAATACATCTCTGCTCGTACGGGGAGCCTGTGGAGGTTGGAAAACTTGATAAAGTGTTCGCGTGGTAAGACTGAATGTGGAGCAACCTTCACAACCTTGGGCAGCCGGCTTGCAATCGCGCAGGCGGGAGCGTAATAACTCTCTTGCGCAAAGGCGCGTCCAGACATTGCGGGGTGGAGCAGTCTGGTGGCTCGCCCGGCTCATAACCCGGAGGTCGTAGGTTCAAATCCTGCTCCCGCGACCAAGAACTTGCAGCTCGTCGGCCTAGCCGGCGAGCTTTTTTCAAGACTTTAGTCTGCTGGCCGCGCAGCGGCCAGCTTTAAACCACCCGCTACGCGGGTGGAGACAAACGGCTTTACAAAGCCACCCCTCCGACCGA
>CATYEN010000022.1 GCA_958405565.1 uncultured Collinsella sp.
GCCGCCCAGGCCAAACTGGATATTGCTCTCGGGGTCGAGGATACGCTCCTTAAGAAAGAGGTCAATCGCCTGCGAGCGGCGAAGTGCCGGGTCACCACGCTCGATAAGCAAGGGCTTAAGGCCTGCTTCGGCAAGGGTGAGGGCGGCAAAGAGGCCGGCGCAACCGGCGCCGACAACGATGGGACGCTCCTTGGGCGCATTGGAGGCAGGGGAGGGGAATGAGGGCACCTCGCCGTCTACCATGCGGATACGCGAGCGGTCACGTTCGGCGACGCTGTCGAGCGCTTCCTGCTCGAGGCGGGGGCTTGTCAACTCGACTCGAAAACTCAAAATAAAATGGACGTCTCGCTTTTTACGGGCGTCGATAGACTTGCGATGGAGCTCGATGGCTTTAATCTGGGAATCCTTGCAACGCAGGGCTCGTTTGGCGGCACGTTTGCCAACGGTAAGGCAGGCGGTTTCGTCACCAGCCTCATCGAGGGACGCGTGGACTTGGGCGATTTCGATCATCGAGGTCTCCTTAGATGCAAGAAAGGGGCCGCCCGGTGTCCCAGACGGCCCGAATGCGTTTTGATTATAGACTGCGCGGCTATAGACTGCTTGCAACGCGAATGCCCGAGATCCAAGCCCATGCAAGGTTAAAGCCTCCGCAATCGGCGTCGATGTCGAGCGCTTCACCGCAGACGTAAAGCGGGGCGTCGACAACGCTGCGCGCGCGTAGGCTGGGTGTTGAGATGCTCTCGACAGATATGCCACCACGCGTGACCTGCGCTGAGCGCTCCTCGGCTGTTCCCTCGACGAGCAACTTAAAGTGTTTGAGGATCGAGACCAGGTGGATGACATCGTTGGAGCCTGGATGGCACTGCTCGAACGCTGTGCAGACGACGCGGGAGAGTTGCGGGGCGAGCATGCCGTCGAGCCAACGGGGATCGCGGGGCGAAAAGCCGCCGAGCAGCTCAACGCGCCGGTTGAGCATATCGAGCAACTCGTCTTTGGAGAGGTCGGGGAAAACGTCGAGCAGGATCGTATCGCCGTGCTGGATACGACGAGAGAGGTTGAAGACAGCGACGCCCGAGATACCGAAGGTTCGAAACAGCACTTCACCGTCTTCGTGCCAGAGCTCATTATGATTGTGGGCGAGTGTCAAGCGGGCACGGACGCGCAGGCCATCCAACGTCTTGAGTGCCGCCCGATCGCCGACGACCGTTGCCGATACGGGACAGAGGACGGGGCGCAGCGAAGTGAGGGGGAGACTAAACGTATCGGCGATACCGGTGGGGTAGCCGCCCGTGGCGATAATTACGGCGTGTGCCTGCAGGGTCGCGTTCTTGCGAGGGACATCGGTGAGCGCTTTCCGAAGCGAGCGGAGTTCCGATTTTCGGTCGTCGTGCTTTTTTGCCTTGAGCGTCCGCGCTGGACGGTCTATTTGGAGTGCCCAGCCTTCAGAAGCTTTGTGCGCTGAGGCAACGTTGGCTCCACAGATTAAGGTGATACCTAGGCGGTCGCAAACGTTGAGAAGCGCGTCGCGCACCGATTCGGCGCGAAGGGAGCGCGGGTACAGCCGGCCTTCCTCGGAGGTTGTCATGATGCCCAGCGAGGAGAAGAACCCCATAAGCTCTTGTTCGGGCTGGGGGCCCATAACGGATTCGACGAATGCGGGGTGGTTATACCGCTGTGGATCAATCGATTCGTTGGAGAGGTTGCAGCGGCCGTTGCCGGTCGCAAGGAGCTTAAGGCCGCAGGCGACATCGCGCTCAACGATGCAGACGCTTTTGCCAGCGCGTGCGGCCGTAATGGCGGCGGCGAGGCCTGAAGCCCCGCCGCCGATTACCAGGACGTCATAGAAGGCGCTCGTGTTCACTTAGGCCTCGTCGGTCTCGTGCGGGGTAATGGCCTCGACGGCAGAGACTGCCTTGGGCAACATGCCATCGGGCAGTGCGGTCTCGACCTCGCCCTTATCGCAGGCCTCGGCGAGTGCCGGATTAATGGGAAGCTTGCCCAAGATGTCGAGGTTATAGCGCTCTGCGACCTCGGGGAGCTTGCTCTTGCCAAAGACCTCGATCTTCTTGCCGCAGTCGGGGCACTCAATATAGCTCATGTTCTCGACAATGCCCAGAATGGGGACGTTCATCTTCTCGGCCATGTTGACCGCCTTGGCGACGATCATCGAAACCAGATCCTGCGGGCTCGTGACGATGACGATGCCGTCGACGGGCAGCGACTGGAAGACGGTGAGCGCGACGTCGCCTGTTCCCGGAGGCATGTCGACCAGCAGGTAGTCGATGGGGCCCCACGAGGTCTCGCTCCAGAACTGCCTAATGGCGCCTGCGATGACCGGACCGCGCCAAAGGACGGGGTCGGTCTCGTTTTGGAGCAGCAGGTTGGAGCTCATGACCTTGACGCCGTGCTCGGAGATTTCGGGCAGCATAAGGTTGCCAAGGGCATGGACGTGGCGTCCACTCATACCGAACATCTTGGGGATAGAGGGACCGGTGATGTCGGCATCGAGGACGCCGACCTTGTGGCCGTGACGGGCAAGCTCGGTGGCGATGGCGCCGGTGACAAATGACTTGCCGACACCGCCCTTGCCGGAAAGCACGGCGATGACGCGCTTGACCTCGGACAGCGTGTTCTCCTTAAATTGCGACGGCGACGTTTGTCCGCCGGCGGCCTGTGCGTGTTCGCAACCCATGTATGACTCCTTTGTATATGCTGGGGCCGGGGCCCCGCGATGTGACACGAGCGTCATTGTACCCTCGTTTGCGAGCGGGAGTCATTTGCGATGCGTTTGGGCCGAGCGTGCTTGCAATACGATGGGCCCAAGCGAATGGGCGGGCTTACTGAACTTTGCTGGCGAACTCGAGGTATTGCATGCGTTGCAGCTTGTCGATCGTCGAGGCGTAGGGGCTGTCCTCCGATTCCAAGTCGTAGCGCAGCCCGTCGGCACCGAGATAGCCGGCGACATTGATGGTGGGCACATCTGACCTTGTCGCAAGCAGGGCCTTTTGGTAATTGGTGAGCGGGGCGCCGATCTTATTAAGGGTAATGGCTGCAATCTCGTTTGCCCCGACGGTGTCGTAGACGTTGAGCTCGGTATTGCCGGCGATCTCATAGTTAGCCCAGACGAGATATGTCGACTGATAGATACGGAAAGCGTGGCTTGCCGTATCTTCCTGAGGGTACAGCTCGTCGTTGAGAGTCGTTGCGGCGCTCGGCTGATGGTCGCCAAAAAAGACAAGAACAACCGGTCTGCCGATGTTGCGGAGCTCGTTGATAAAGTACTCGAGGTCCCGGTCGGATGCGTTGATGCAGGTGAGATAGGTGTTGAGCGCGCTGTTGGCGCCTTCGCTGGCTCCCTCGACCCAATAGTTTGTCAGCTCTTCGGCGGGAACGGTGCCATAGTCGTAGCCGCCGTGATTTTGCATCGTGACGTCAAAGATGAACTGCGGCGCTTCGTCGGTTCTAAGCAGGTCGAGTATCTTGTCGTAGGTGACGTAGTCGCATACGCCGGCATGGTAATAGGGCGCACCTTCGAAATCGCCGATTGAAAGAAAGTCTCCAAAGCCCAGCTGCTGATAGATTTTATCTCGATGGTAGTTGACGGGGTTTTGCGGGTGCATAGCGGTAGTGGTATACCCAAGCTCTTTAAGGTCCTTTGCCAGGCTGTTTACGCCATTCATCTGATACAGCTGATAGGGGATCTTGCCTAATCCGACAAAGGCCGTTGTCGCTCCGGTCAAAAATTCGAATTCGGAGTTCGCCGTTCCGCCACCGGCGACCGAAGCGAGCATGGTGCCGCGAACAAGTGTGTCGGGAAGCGAGTTGTAGAATGCGGGGCCGGTGTACCCGGCCGCCTGGAGCTGCTCAAAGCACGAAAGGTCGCTAAAACTCTCATTCATGACGGCAACAATCGTCGGCTTGATTTCATTGAACTGGGCAACGGCCGCCGCGCGCTGCTCGCTCGAGCCATATGTGCTGTCGTAGGCGGCGGCGAGCTCCTGCTCGATGCTCTGCGCCTCATCGGGCGTATAGTCTTCGGGCTTCTCAATGGGCAACTCGTTGACCATTTCGGTGAACGAAGTGATAAAACCCTGAGACGCATACGTGGTGATGGGCTGCCAACGGTCAAATCCAAAATCCAGCGCCTGCTCCAAGTCGATGTTGGAAAAGCCTGAGAGCCCCACAACGGTCACTAGCAGAAAAGCACAGAGGTTAGCGGCGATAGCGGGGAAGACATGGGTGGGCGTACGGAGCTTTCGCGGTCGGATGAGCGAAAGAAGCCCCAGGGAAATCTCCAGCAGGGCGAGAGAGGTTACGATTCCGGCGGTAAAGGTAAACTCGTATCCCTCGCTCACTTCCATTGCGGTGCCAAGGGCCAAGATATCGCTTGGCAGGATGGCTTCGCCTTTAAACGTTATGACGAAGTGCTCGGCAATGCCAAGGATGCAGCAGACGACGGGCACGAGAGCCATGACGCCTCCATGACGCTGTCCCAGCAAATAAAGGGAGAGCAGAACCGTCGCGAGCAGCCCGACGGAAAACCCGAATGAGTTGGCGGGAATGCGATAGAACGTTTCGTTGCAGGCAATTTCGAGTGAAACGAACGAGAGCGCTGAAACAGCGGCGATGACAAGGATGTCACGGCAAATACAGGCAACCGTTCCCGTCGCAAGGTCGGTTTGGTCGATAAGTCCCGAAACCAAGGGCTCGACAAGAAGCATGACGGCGGCAGCACCGAGCGCCGAATAAGAAAGGACCCATAGGGAGCTGCCCTCATTTACGAGCAATTGATTCGTAACCCATGCAGCTACCACGCCGAGCGGGATGAGGAGCGTCGCGCACCAAAAGACGCGGGCAATGGGTGGCTTTTCGTTGCGTTTGATTGAAAAATACACGCGCACGACGACGGCGGCCACGATAAGGACGGCGATGAATATGGGCAGATTGGCCATGTCGCTCGAAGTGATTTCAAGGGGGATATCTTCGGTCATGGACGTTCCTCTGGTACAGCAAATTAAGTTCAGTATTAGATTACTGTAACCTTTCCACGGCATTTCGAGAAACAAAGCGCCCGATACGCAAAGCTAAAGGTCTGCGAATCTTGTATTACGAACATCTGTGCGCGTCGAGTGCGCTAAACTCATCGGCAGTATGATTCGATGCAATAGGAGGCAAGGAGCTTCCATGTCTGATTCTTCTATCGTTATTCGCGGCGCTCGTGAGCACAACCTCCGTGATATCGATGTTTCCATTCCGCGTGACCAACTCGTGGTCATTACCGGTCTTTCTGGCTCGGGCAAGAGTTCGCTGGCATTCGACACTATCTATGCCGAGGGCCAGCGTCGATACGTCGAGAGCCTTTCGAGTTATGCGCGCCAGTTCTTGGGCCAGATGGACAAACCCGACTTGGATTCAATCGACGGCCTTTCGCCGGCTGTCTCAATTGATCAAAAGACGACATCCAAGAACCCGCGCTCGACGGTTGGCACCGTAACCGAGATTTATGACTATCTGCGCCTGCTGTTCGCCCGTGTGGGCACCCCGCACTGTCCCGAATGCGGCCGTGTCATTGAGCGCCAGACGACCGACCAGGTTGCCGACAAGGTCTTGGCGGCGGGGGAGGGCCGCCGCGCGTTTGTGCTGGCACCGGTGGTGCGCGGGCGAAAAGGCGAGTACACCAAGCTGTTTGAAGACCTTCGCGCCGAGGGCTTTAGCCGCGTGCGTGTCGACGGCGAGGTTCGCTCGCTTGATGACTCTATCGATTTGGATAAGAAATTCAAGCACGATATCGAGGTCGTGGTCGATCGCATCGTGATCCGTGAGAACTCTCTGGGCCGTATCGCCGAGTCCGTTGAACAGGCGACTGCGCTGGCGCACGGCAATGTGAACGTATACTTGCTGCCCGACCGCGACGCTCCCGAGGGGACCGAAGGCGAGTTGCTGGAGTATTCGCTGGCGTTGGCGTGCCCGGAGCATGGACACTCCATCGATGACCTGCAGCCGCGCGATTTCTCGTTCAACGCGCCCTATGGCGCGTGCCCCGAGTGCGATGGCCTGGGTTTTAAGAAGACGGTCGATGCCGAGGCCCTAATCGAAGACCCCTCGAAGTCGATCGCCGACGGGGTCTTTGGCAGCCTGTTTGGCAACTCTAACTACTATCCGCAGATTTTCGCTGCGGTTTGTAAGCACTTCAAGGTGAGCGTCGATACGCCGTGGGAGGATCTGCCTCCGCGGGTGCGTCGCGCGTTTTTAGACGGCATGGGCGACCAGAAGATTTCGGTCGACTATCAAAAGCTCGATGGGCGCCGCAGCCAGTGGGACACCAAGTTCTCGGGCGTGCGCAATATCCTGTACGAGCGCTATACCGAGACGACGAATGAGAACACCAAGGCGCGCTTGGAGAAGTACATCCGCGAGGAGCCGTGCTCGAGTTGCCATGGTGCTCGTCTGCGCCCCGAGATGCTCGCCGTTACCGTAGGCGGTAAGTCCATTTACGAGGTCTGCTGCCTATCGTGCCGCGAGTCGCTCGAGTTTTTTGAGGGCTTGGAGCTTACCGAGCGCCAACAATTTATCGGCGGGCGCATCGTTAAGGAAATCCTGGAGCGTCTGCGCTTTCTGGTCGATGTCGGACTCGACTATCTGACCCTCGACCGTGCCTCGGCGACGCTTTCCGGAGGCGAGGCCCAGCGCATTCGCCTGGCAACGCAGATCGGCGCCGGCCTCATGGGTGTGCTGTATATTTTGGACGAGCCGTCGATCGGCCTCCATCAGCGCGATAACGAGCGCCTGATCAAGACGCTTGAGCGCCTACGCGATATCGGCAATACCGTCATCGTCGTCGAGCATGATGAGGATACGATTCGTGCTGCCGACTATGTGATCGACATGGGCCCCGGTGCGGGCGTGAACGGCGGACACGTGGTCGCCGCGGGAACGCCTGCCGATATCATGGCGTGCCCCGATTCGATGACGGGTGCCTACCTGACCGGCAAGCGAATGATTCGGGTTCCCGATGAACGCCGCAAGCCCGGTCGCGGCTGCCTTAAGATCACGGGCGCTCGAGCCAACAACCTCAAAAACGTTACCGCCAAGATCGAGTTTGGTACGCTTACGGTTGTTACCGGCGTGTCGGGATCGGGCAAGAGCTCCCTGGTTACCGACACCATCGCGCCTGCCCTTACGAATGCCATTCACCGTTCAACGCGTCCTGTGGGCCCGTACAAAAAGCTCGAGGGCATCGAGTGTATCGATAAGGTGATCGATATCGACCAGTCGCCGATTGGCCGCACGCCGCGTTCCAACCCTGCTACGTACATTGGCCTGTGGGATGATCTTCGCGCGCTGTTTGCGAGTACGCCGGAGTCGAAGGCGCGCGGCTACTCGCCGGGACGTTTCTCCTTTAACGTGAGCGGCGGTCGCTGCGAAGCATGCAAGGGCGACGGACAAATTAAGATCGAGATGCACTTCCTTCCCGATATCTATGTCCCCTGTGAGGTCTGCGGCGGCAAACGCTATAACCGCGAGACGCTTGAGGTCACCTACCGTGGTAAGACCATCTCTGACGTGCTCGACATGAGCGTCACCGAGGCGCTGGCCTTCTTTGGGAATATCCCGCAGATTAAGCGCAAGCTCCAGACGCTGTACGATGTGGGCTTGGGCTACGTGAGCCTGGGCCAGCCCGCCACGACGCTCTCGGGCGGCGAGGCGCAGCGTGTGAAGCTCGCCAAGGAGCTTCATCGACGCCAGACGGGCAAGACATTCTATATTTTGGACGAGCCGACGACCGGCCTTCATTTTGAGGACGTCCGCCAGCTGCTCGATGTGCTGCAGCGCTTGGTCGATGCGGGCAACACGGTGCTGGTGATTGAACACAACCTTGATGTCATCAAGGTTGCCGACCGCCTGATCGATATGGGCCCCGAGGGCGGTAACGGCGGCGGAACCGTCGTGGTTTCGGGCACACCGGAGCAGGTTGCGGACTGTCCGCAGAGTTATACGGGCAAGTTTTTGGCGCCGTTGCTCAGGCGTGACCGGGAGCGTCAGGCTCAACTTGATGCTCAATAAATAGGCGATTCAGTTTATGGGCGCCATCGACTCCTTGTGATTCGATGGCGCTTGCTGTGTCGAAGTGACGTATGCAGCCGAATTGGACATATACTTAATCCTTGCGTCCGAATGCGAGGGAAAGGATATGCCATGGCAAAGGCTGTAAAGACGCCAAAAACCAATGCGATACGCGAGCTGGAAAGCGCCGGCATTTCCTATGTTCTACATACGTACGAAGACGATGGTGATGAGTCGGCGGGCCTGGGGGTCGCGATTTCGGAGCAGCTTGGCGAGGAGCCCGGTCAAGGATTTAAGACCTTGGTCTGCGTGACGCCGTCCAACGATCACGTCGTGTGCTGCATCCCTGTTGCCGACGAGCTCGATCTAAAGTCCGCCGCGCGTGCCGCGGGGGAGAAGTCCTTGGCCATGATGCATGTGAAGGATTTGCTTGCGGCGACTGGCTACGTTCGCGGCGGCTGCAGTCCGGTCGGTATGAAAAAACGCTACCGGACGCTCATTGATGAGACATGTGTCCTTTGGGATACCATTTTTATTTCGGGAGGCAAGCGTGGTTATCAGCTCGAGCTTGCACCTGATGATTTAATTGCATTTTGCGGGGCGACAGTTGCCGCGATTACGAGAGAGGACTGAGCGATGCCGCAGGAAGAATTGAAGCGCGGAGCTCATTTTGCAGAAGAATCTGCGCCTCAGACACCCTCATCCGAAGCTTCTTCGTCGCGAGATGACACTGACGACATGGGCTCGTCGGACTACTCCACGGTTGGTCGTTCCGCCGGGCTTATGACCATCCTGACCATCGTGTCTCGCGTCACCGGTTTTATCCGCACGTGGGCAATGGCGGCCGCTATCGGCATGTCGCTGCTCTCGTCTTCCTATCAGGTCGCCAACAACCTGCCCAATATGCTCTACGAACTCGTGATGGGCGGCATGCTCGTGACGGCGTTCTTGCCCGTGTACATGGGCGTGAGGCGTGAGCAGGGTCGCGAGGCCTCTAACGAGTACGTGGGCAACCTGCTCGGTATTCTGCTATTGGTGCTGGGTGGCATTTCGTTGCTGGGGACCGTGTTCGCCCCGGGCTTTATCTGGACGCAATCGTTCCTTTCGGGTGACGGCGGCAGCATGGATACCGCTGCGTTCATGTTCCGTTTCTTTGCCATCCAGATTCTGTTTTATGGTTTGGGCTCGGTGTTTTCGGGCGTCCTCAACGCACACCGCGACTACTTCTGGTCGACGTTTGCCCCGGTCCTCAACAATGTGATCGTCATTGCGAGCTTTATGGGCTTTGCGCCCGTGTCCGCACAGTTTGGCGAACGTGCCGGCATCATCTTGATTGCGGCCGGTACGACCCTCGGTGTCTTTGTTCAGATGGCATGTCAGATTCCCGCGCTTGGCAAGCACGGCGTTCATCCCCATATCCATATCGACTTTAAGGATCCTGCGCTGCGTCAGACGATTGCGCTCGGTATCCCGACGCTGCTTGCCACGGTGTGCATGTTTGTCTCGACCTCCATCACCAATGCCGCTGCGCTGGTGGTTCAACCCGAGACGGGTCCTTCCGTTATTGCCTATGCGCGCCTGTGGTACACGCTGCCCTATGCGCTGATTGCCGCCTCGCTTTCGACGGCACTCTATACCGAGCTCTCTCACGATGCCCAGGAGAAGGATTACGACAGCGTCCGCATGGGCATTTCGCGCGGTGTCGCCCAGATGCTCTTCTTCCTGATTCCGTTTGCGCTGTACCTGATCGTCTTTGCTCGTCCGCTCAACATGATTTACTGCGCTGGCAAGTTCGATGAATCCGGCGTGGCTCTGGTTTCGGAGTTCCTTATCTATCTGGCGCTCTCCCTGCCGCTCTACGGCGTGGTCGTGCTGATGCAGAAGAGCTTCTCGGCTTTGCTCGACATGAAACCCTATAGCCGCTATTGCCTGTATTCCGCCATCGGTCAGGCCGGCTCGGTGCTGCTGTTTGGCGTGGTGCTGGGCTACGGTATGCCCGCGATCGCACTTTCGTATGTCGTCGACTACGTGATTTTGGTTGGCTGCTCGCTGTGGTGGCTGCGTCGTCGCCTGCATGGCCTTCAGGTCAAATCTATTTTGCATGGTGGCTTCTTTGGCCTCTTGCTGGGCGGCCTGGGCGCTGCCGCGGGTGCCGCCGTCATGTGGGCGCTTGAGCACTTTGTCGGGGCCCTCGGCGGATCGATTCTGATTACCTTGGGTTATGTTTGCGTTGCGGGCATCGTCTCGCTCGCCGTCACCTTTGGCCTGGCCATTGCCTTTAAGATGCCCGAGGTCTCGGCGCTGCTTCGCCGCAAGTAGGTAAACGTGGCGGGTCACGATAACATTCCAACGCTTGCCGAGCAGGTTTCGCGTGTTCCCACGCAGCCCGGCTGCTACCTTTGGAAAGATGCCAAGGGCGATGTCATCTATGTGGGTAAGGCGAAAAACCTGCGCGCCCGCATGCGCCAATACGTAACGCTGCAAGATGATCGTCAAAAGATTCCGCTTATGATGCAGCTGGTGGCGAGCTTCGACTATATCGTGGTGGAGACCGAGCACGAGGCATTGGTGCTCGAGCGCAATCTGATCGGCCAGTATCATCCGTACTTTAACGTCGACCTCAAGGACGATAAGAGCTATCCCTTTATCGCTATCACCAAGAGCGATCTCTTTCCCGCTATTAAATACACGCGCGAGCGCCATAAGCCCGGCACGCGCTATTTTGGCCCCTATACCGATAGCCGTGCTGCGCGTGAGACCATCGATACGCTGCGCAAGGTTATCCCCATTTGCTCTGCATCCTGTGCGGAGTGGCGTCGCTGCCGCCGCATCGTCGAGTCCCACAAGGGCGAAGAAGACATCGTCAATATGATTTGCGCGCAAAATGGGCGCCCCTGCTTTGACTACCATGTCGGTCGTGGGCCGGGCGCATGCGTCGGCGCGGTTTCTCCCGCCGACTATGCCAAGAACGTCAAGCGTGTCGAACGTTTCTTGTCGGGCCATCGCAAAGACGTCGTCGACGAGCTGACATCCGAGATGACGGAGGCCGCCGAGGCACTCGATTTTGAGCGCGCGGCGCGCGTCAAGCGTCGCCTGGATGTCATTAGGGGCCTGGACGATCGCCAACAGGTCGTTTTTCCGTCGAGCGTCGATATCGACGTCATCGGTTTCTATCGCGAGGAGACCATCTCCGCCGCTTGCGTCTTCGTCGTTCGCGAGGGCCGAACAGTTCGCACCTGCGAGTTCATTCTCGACAAGGGTCTTGATGTTGACGAGGAAGAGCTCCAGTCGGGCTTTCTTAAGCGCTATTACGACGAGACGGCTGATATTCCAGCTGAGGTCAACCTTTCCGTCGAGCTTGAGGATGCGGAGGCGCTGGGGGAGTGGCTTTCGGGCAAGCGTGAGCGTTCCTGCCATCTCCATAGGCCGCAGCGTGGCGAAAAGCGCCGTCTGCTCGATATGGCATCCAAAAATGCGCGCCATGCCCTCATGCGCTACATGATGCGAACGGGGTACGCTGACGACCGCACCAATCAAGCGCTCCTGGAGCTCGAAAGTGCGTTGGCGCTGCCATCGCCGCCGTTGCGTATCGAGTGCTTCGATATCTCTACACTGCATGGCACCTTTACGGTCGCCTCGATGGTGGTGTTTACCAACGGGCGCGCCGACAAGGGCCAGTATCGTCGTTTTAAAATCCAGGCCGAATTGGACGAGGCAAACGACTTCGTGTCGATGTCCGAGGTTTTGGGACGACGCTATGCTCCCGAGCGCATGGCCGACGAGCGCTTTGGCTCGCGCCCCGATTTGCTCGTTGTCGATGGCGGTAAGCCGCAATTGACCGCTGCGATCAAGCAACTTGAGGCTCTTGGGCTCGATATACCAGTTTGTGGCTTGGCAAAGGCCGATGAGGAGGTTTTCGTGCCTTGGGACGAGACTCCCGTCGTGCTGCCGACCGGGTCCGCGTCGCTCTATCTAATTAAACAGGTGCGCGATGAATCGCACCGTTTTGCCATCACGTTCCATCGCGAATTGCGCGATAAAGCCATGACGGTTTCGGTACTCGATGACGTTCCAGGCGTGGGACCCACCAGAAAACGTGCCCTTATGCGCCATTTTGGCTCGATGAAGCGTTTGCGCGCGGCGAGCGAGCAAGAGATCGCGGAAGTTCGAGGCATTCCTGCCGATGTCGCCAAAGCGGTTCACGAGGCGCTCGTTGCATGGAATGCCGAGCGCGCCGAGGCGGCGGCAAAGCAATCCGAAAACTAAACACGCCTCTAAACAACTGATATACATGATTGCGTGATTTTCAATCATGTATTTCACGGCGATTACCAGCCGATTTCGGGTTTTATTAACGCTAAAACGTTTGACTAGCCATGGTAAACAACCCTGCTATCCTGCGGGTTGACGAAGACTGATATCTCACCTCGTCGATACATACTGTCTGGCGAATCGTTTGTCAATGAATTCGGTGAACGGTAGTAAATACCGTTCAAGCGTATGTATGTATCGGTCGCCGAGCGCGGCACCTCAGTTGGGCTCGTCGGTAGGTAAGGTATATATCGTCCGCAAGTTGCGCGGGGGCACGTCTAGGTGCTCCCGGGTAAGATTCTCTATTGATAGGAGAAGACATGGCCATCATCAACAAGGGTATGTCCAGGCGTTCGTTCCTCGGCCTCACCGGCAGCGTCGCTGCTGTCGCAGGGCTTGGTCTCACCGGCTGCGGTGGCAGCTCCAGCGACGAGGGTTCCGCTTCCGGTTCCACCGATTCCGCCAACCGTGGCGGCGGCGTGATCACCGCTGGTTCCGCTTACGCTCCGTCCAGCTTCGATCCCGCCAGCACCGGCTCCGCTGTGGGCCTGGGTGCTAACTGGCACGTCGTCGAGGGCCTCTACGGCATCGATTACCACGACTACAGCACCTTCAACGAGCTCGCCACCGACGATCCCAAGTCTGTGGACGACACCACTTTCGAGGTCACCATCCGCAAGGGCGCCAAGTTCTCCGATGGCACCGAGGTCACCGCTGACGATGTCGTTGCCTCCTACACCGCTTGCGCCGCTTCCGCTACCTATGCTCCGTTCTTCCAGCCCTTCGAGTCCATCGAGGCCAAGGACGCCAGCACCGTGACGGTCAAGACCAAGGTCCCCAACTTCTCCCTGCTCAAGGATCGTCTGGCCATCGTCCGCGTTACCCCGGCCACCCAGACCGAGGAGGATCGCGCCAAGCAGCCGATCGGCTCCGGCCCCTGGATGTACGACTCTATCTCCGATACCGAGATTACCCTGGTTCCCAACCCCGAGTACAACGGTGCGTATGCTGCCGAGGATAAGAAGATCCAGTACAGCATCCTGACCGACCCCACCGCTCGCGTTACCGCTCAGCAGGAGGGCTCCACGCTCGTTATGGAGCTCGTTACCGCTGACGCCGTCGACCAGCTCGAGAGCGCCGGCTGCAAGATCGATAACGTTCAGGGTTTCGGCACCCGCTTCATCATGTTCAACGTCGCCAAGGAGCCTTGGAACAACGTCAAGGTCCGTCAGGCCGTTATGTACGCGCTCGACACCGAGAAGATGGTCAGCAACACCTTCGCCGGTCTTGCCACCGCTGCCAGCTGCTACCTGCCCAAGAGCTTCACCAACTACCATGAGGCTTCCACGGTGTACAAGACCGACGCCAAGAAGGCTAAGAAGCTCATCGAGGAGTCTGGCATCACCCCGGGTGCCATCACCCTGCGCACCACCGACAACGAGCAGATTAAGGGCATGGCCGCCCAGGTCAAGAACGACCTCGACGCTCTCGGCTTCGATGTGACCATCCAGACCGATACCTCGCCGGCCACCTACGCTGCCATCGACGGCGGCGAGGCCTACGATATCCTCCTTGCCCCTGGCGATCCTTCCTGCTTCGGCGCCGACCCCGACCTGCTGCTCAACTGGTGGTACGGCGACAACGTCTGGATGCAGACCCGTTGCCCGTGGAAGGAGTCCGCTGAGTGGCAGAAGCTCCACAGTCTCATGGACGAGGCTCTTGCCGCCGAGGGCGACGAGCAGCAGAAGAAGTGGAACGAGTGCTTCGACATCATTGCCGACAACGCCGTTCTGTACCCCGTTGTCCACGTCAAGACCGTCTCCGCTTCCTGGGACGATCCGTCCACTGCGCCCAACGGTGAGGCCCTCGATGGCTTCAAGGGCATCGGCACGACGAGCATGTCCTTCAGGGGCGTTGCGACCGTCAAGGCGTAAGACTCGCTTGAGTCTGTATGCAGGATGTCGGTCGTTGGGACCGTATCCTCATAGTTGAAACAAAGACCCGGGCGGCAACGATGTCGCTCGGGTCTTGTAATGAGTATCCGTACTCATATACCAGTTGGTCCTACCGACAAAAGAAAGGGGAGAGAACGTGAACAACTTGCTACGTTTGATTGGAAGGCGTCTCGTGGCGCTGCCGATCATGGCATTGGGCGTCACCGTCCTGGTGTTCTTCCTTATGTCGTTCTCCAAGACCGACCCCGCCTATACGGCGTTGGGTGACGGTGCCTCGCCCGAGGCGGTTGCCGAGTACCATGAGAAGTATGGTCTGGACGACCCCTGGCCCGTGCGCTACGTGCGCTACATGGGCGATCTGATCCATGGCGACATGGGCACCTATGGTGCTGCTCGCAACTCCGTTGCCAAGCGCATCTCCACTGCCCTGCCCGTCACGATGCAGCTGACCTTCATCGGTCTTGCCATCGGCGCGGTCGTTTCGTTTTTACTCGGCGTCATCGCGGCACTGTATCGCGATAAATGGCCGGACCAAGTGATCCGCGTCTTCTCCATCGCCGGCTTGGCAACCCCGTCGTTCTGGCTTGCCGTTCTGTTGATCCTGCTGTTCTCTTCCTACCTTAAGGTGCTTCCGGCGTCCGGTGCTCTGCCTCACTTCACCACCAACCCGGCTGGCTATCTGGGACGTATGATCATGCCCGCCATTGCTCTTGCCTTCCCGCTGACGGGTCAGATGACTCGTATCGTGCGTACCGCCATGGTCGAGGAGCTCGACAAGGACTATGTCCGTATGGCTCGCGGCGCCGGCGTTCCGGAGAAGGTCGTCGTCGGCATCAACGTACTTCGCAATGCGCTGATCACCCCGGTCACCACCCTCGGTCTTAAGATCGGTTATCTCATGGGCGGCGCCGTCGTCATCGAGGTTATCTTCAACCTCCCCGGCATGGGCACCGCGATCCTGCAGGGCGTTCAGGGCAACGAGGCGAACCTGGTTCAGGGCGTCGTCATCGTCGTTGCTCTTGCCTTCATCATCATCAACATCGTGGTTGACATGCTCTACCTGCTCATCAACCCGCGCATCAGGACGGTGTAGATTATGGTAAAGATTCGAGAGAAGCAAACCGAGCAGCTCGAGAAGGCTGCCTCCAAGGGGCTCAAGCTCGGTGGCTGGAAGAAGATGACGCTGTCTTCTAAGATTGCCGCCGTCGTGTTGGTGCTGGTCGCCCTGACTGCGATTCTGGCACCCCTTCTTGCCCCCTATAGCCCGGTCGAGATCTTTACGGCTCGCCAGGCTCCCGGCAACGGATTTATCTTCGGTACCGACGATAAGGGTCGCGACATTCTGTCGCGTATGCTCTACGGTGGTCGTTACTCGCTGATTATCGGCTTTGGCGCCACTGCCATGGCTCTGGTCTGCGGCTCGGTCGTGGGCGCCCTTGCGGCGGTTTCGCGCAAGGCCGTTTCCGAGACGATCATGCGTATCCTGGACATCATCATGTCTATCCCGGGCATCGCCCTCGCGGCCGTCTTCGTCTCCATCCTGGGCAACTCCGTGCCGTCGATCATCTTCGCCATCGGCTTTATGTACACTCCGCAGATTGCCCGTATCGTGCGCGCCAACATCGTGTCCGAGTACGGAGAGGACTATGTCCGCGCGGTCATCGTTTCCGGCGCCAAGGCTCCGTGGATTTTGATCAAGCATGTTCTGCGTAACTGCATCGCTCCGATCATGGTCTTCACCGTTACCCTGGTCGCCGACGCCATCATCTTCGAGGCCTCGCTGACCTTCATCGGCGCTGGTATCCAGGAGCCCACCGCTACCTGGGGCAACATCCTCGCTGACGCCCGCGGCGGCGTGCTCGCCGGCCGTTGGTGGCAGGCGTTGTTCCCGGGCCTGGCCATCATGATCACCTGCCTGGCGCTCAACATCCTCTCCGAGGGCATTACCGACGCCATGGCCGCTGCTCCCTCCGCCGCCCTGGATCCGACCGATTCCTCCAAGCGCCGCGAGGCCGACCTGCTGGTCTCCGACCCCGTCCGCGCCTACAAGGAGCAGGCCCAGTCCCTCTCCGCTCGCCTTGGCGCCCTGCGCGATGTCGAGCTCAAGCGTGACGATCGCCATGTGCCTGACGAGTCTGTCGAACCGATTCTCTCGGTCCGTGACTTCTGCATTCAGTTTGAACACCACGGTGATATCAACGTCGTCGACCATGTCAACTTTGACGTCCGTCCTGGTCAGACCATGGGCCTGGTGGGCGAGTCCGGTTGCGGTAAGTCCATCACCACGCTGGCCATCATGGGCCTGACCGACGATGACGAGCACCTTTCCGGCGAGGTCCTCTGGGAGGGCCGTGACCTGCTCAAGATGAGCAAGAAGGAGTGGTTCGGCCTGCGCGGTACCGATATCGCTATGGTCTATCAGGACGCCCTGTCCTCGCTCAACCCCTCCATGCTCATCTCTGCCCAGATGAAGCAGCTCACCAAGCGCGGCGGCACCCGCAGCGCCGAGGAACTCCTGGAGCTCGTGGGCCTCGACCCCAAACGTACGCTCGAGAGCTACCCGCATGAGCTTTCCGGTGGCCAGCGTCAGCGTGTTCTGATCGCTATGGCCCTTACCCGCGACCCCAAGCTGGTCATCTGCGACGAGCCCACGACCGCTCTGGACGTTACCGTCCAGAAGCAGGTCATCAAGCTGCTCAACGATCTTCAGGCCAAGCTCGGCTTTGCCATGATCTTCGTTTCGCACGACCTGGCGCTGGTCGCCGAGGTCGCCCACAACATCACGGTTATGTACGCTGGCCAGGTTATCGAGCAGGCGCCCACCAAGGAGCTGCTCACTAACCCGATCCACGAGTACACCCGCGGTCTTCTGGGTTCCGTTTTGTCCATCGAGAGCGGTTCGGGCCGCCTGCACCAGGTGCCCGGCGCCGTTCCGAGCCCGCGCGATTTCCCCAAGGGCGATCGCTTCGCGCCCCGCTCGAGCCATCCGCGTATTGGTCTGGACACCCGTCCGGTCTTCAAGCGCGTGCCCGGCACCGAGCACTTCTATTCCGAGCTCCCCGACGAGGTGCTCGAGGCAAATGGTTTGACCCCTCACGCGGAGGTGATGTAGATGAGCGAGACCGCAGTCAACGGCGTCGAGCCGATCATCTTCCTTGATGACGTCCACGTCACCTTTAGGACCCGTACCGGCTCTATTCTGCACCCCAACCTGGTTCACGCCGTCCAGGGTGTAACGATTAAGCTCATGCCCGGTCAGACGATCGGCATCGTCGGCGAGTCCGGTTGCGGTAAGTCCACCACCGCTAACGTCATGTGCGGCCTGCAGGCCCCCACGAGCGGCAAGGTCTACTTTAAGGGCAAGGACGTTACCAAACGTACCGCCGAGGACCGTCGTCACATGGGTCGCGTTATCTCGGTCGTGTTCCAAAACCCGGCCACGGCGCTCAACCCCCGCATGGTCGTTCGCGAGCAGCTGCTCGACCCCATGCGCGTCCACAACCTGGGTACCGAGGCCGAGCAGGAGAAGCGCGTCAAGGAGCTCTTGGAGCTCACCGGTCTGCCCAGCTCCGCCGCCGAGGTTCTTCCCGGCCAGCTTTCGGGCGGCCAGCGCCAGCGCGTCGCAATTGCCCGTGCCCTGTCGCTGAACCCCGATGCCATCATCGCCGACGAGCCCACCTCGGCTCTGGATGTTTCGGTCCGCGCGCAGATTCTGAACCTGCTGACCGACCTTAAGAAGGAGCTCGGCCTGGCCATGGTGTTCATCAGCCATGACATCCAGACGGTCCGCTATATCTCTGACGACATCATCGTTATGAATGGCGGCAAGATCGTCGAGCAGGGCGAGGCCAAGCAGGTCTTCCAGCACCCCCAGGACCCCTACACCAAGATGCTGCTCGGCGCTGCGCCGTCGCTGCTGCATCCCAAGCTCGGCGAGTAGTCTCGCTTTCCCTCCCGTGCGCCCGGTTCCCTTGCCGGGCGCACCTCCGTTGCGATTTCGAAAGGTTGGGTTCACGAGCCATGCCAAGTGCTCAGGAGCTGCAACATCAATTTGGTGAATATCGAGGCGCCATGCCCCGTCCATCAGATTTCGATCTCTTTTGGAAGGACCGCATGGCCGAGGCCGACGCCGTCGAGCTTGACTATGCGATTGAGACGACTCTGGTTGCCGATTCCGCGACCTGTCAGTTTTTCGATCTCTGGTATACCGGCATGTGTGGTGCTCGCCTGCATGCCAAGTACCTTAAACCCGTCTCGGACGAGCCCGTGCCGCTGGTGCTTCAGTTCCACGGGTATCCCGGTGCCAGCCGCAGCTGGTTTGAGCAGGCGTCGTTTGCGGGCATGGGCATGGCGCTCATCGCCCTCGACTGCCCTGGCCAAGGAGGCCCCTCCGAGGATATTGGCGGCTTTGAGGGCACGACTGTCGCCGGTCATATCGTCGCCGGCATCGACGGCGATCCCGCCAACCTCTATTACGTCCGCCTGCACCAGGACATTCGCATCCTGTGCCGTATCGTTCGCGAGCTCGAGGGCATCGATCTTGCCCGCGTGTTCGTGAACGGCGCGTCGCAAGGCGGCGGGTTGGGCATTTCGACATGCGCGCTCAACAGCGAGCTTGTCAATCGTGCTGCCATCCTCTATCCCTTCTTGTCGGACTTCCGTCTGGTTTGGGATCTGGATGCCGACGATATTGCCTACGAGGGCCTGCGTTATTGGTCGCGTTGGTTTGACGAGGACTCGACTCGTATCGAGGAAGCCTATGCCAAGCTGGCGTATTTCGACTCCAAGAACTTTGCCCCCATGGTTACGTGCCCCGTGCTGTTTGGCACGGGCACGGCCGATGTCGTCTGTCCGCCGGCGACGCAGTTTGCGGTGTACAACAACCTGTCCTGCGAAAAGCGCCATGAGTTCTTTGAGGGCTTTGGCCACGAGGAGATTCAGGACTTTGACGATCTGATCATTCCGTTTTTCTGCGAGGGAGGGGAGGCTCATGTCTAAGTGCGAGAGCAATGTCGACGAGCTGATTGTCCCCGAGCTTGTGGAGATTCCCGGAACGGTTTCGTCAAGGCTCGCTGAATATCGGGACTGGCACGGTGATGTCCAGGCAGATGTTTCTGATTTGGAAGCATGTGTTTCGAATCTTGAGATTCAAGGCCCGAGCATTACGGCGATTGACTTTGCCAATCCTTGTGCCCGTTACTCGGAGGTTTCCTTTGAGCTCGGCACGGACGTGGTCCATGCGCGCTTGATCGAGCCTGCTGGGCGTACGCGAGTATCCGAGCGCGTGCCTCTGTGCCTGATGTTCCATGACGTTGACCGACCCGTGCGTGGGTGGCATCACATGACGAGATTTGTCGCCATGGGGTATGCCGTCCTTGCTCTGGATGACGATGTCGTTGGCGTAGGCGACCTGCAGCGGGGGATTGCCTCGCCCGCTTTTGTCGAGCGCGTCCGCTGGGGTTGCGCGATGGCGAAGGTCGCGCGCGAGCTCGATGGCATCGATCCGGACCGTCTCTTTGCGTGGGGCGAGGGCCTTGGCGGCGGCATCGCGCTGGCGGTTTCTGCTCTGGACGAGCAGGGTCTTGCCTGTGCGACAATCGCCAACCCGCTCCCTGGCGGCCTTGAGGTACTGTCGGCTCGGGTGCGCGGCTCGGTGCTCATGGGCACATCCCTCATGGATACCGTAAGCGACCCCAAGGGGCAGTTTGCCGTATTCAACGGTCTTGAGTGCGACCGGAGGCATATCATCTATGCCAAATACGCTCACGAGCGCATCAATGCGTTCGAAAACGAAGTCGTCGACTTCTTTAACCAAACGTTCTACCCGTGTTCTTTGGCCTAGACGGCCTGGACACTGCCAACAAGAGTGGGTGGCATAGGGCCGCTCGCCAGACAACTAAGGAGATTCTTGTGGCAACTCAGAAATTCACCGGCGTTATCCCTCCCGTCGTTGTTCCCGATACCGAAGATCACCAGCTCGACGTTGCCTCCTTTGAGCGCAGCATCAACCGCATGATCGATGCCGGCGTCGATGGCCTGTTCTTCCTGGGATCCTCGGGCGAGGTCGTCTTCTCCACCGACGAGCGCCGTCGCCAGATTATCGCCGAGGCCGTTCGTATCGTCGACCACCGTGTGCCTGTTCTGGTCGGCATCATCGATACCGAGACCGAGCGCATGATTGAGCACGGCAAGGTCGCTCAGGAGCTGGGCGCCGATGCCCTCGTCGCCACCTGCCCGTTCTATGCCCTGCAGGGCATGACCGAGGTCGAGGAGCACTTCCGCATCCTGCACGAGGAGCTTGACCTGCCTATCTTTGCCTATGACATTCCCGTCTGCGTTCACACCAAGCTCCCCTGGAAGCTCCTTGCCAAGCTCGGCGCCGAGGGCGTCCTTGCTGGCGTCAAGGATTCCTCGGGTGATGACGTCTCGTTCCGCTATCTCGTTCAGGAGAACGAGAAGAACGGCCATCCGATGAGCATCCTCACCGGTCATGAGGTTGTCGTCGACGGCGCTTATCTCGGTGGCGCCGATGGTTCCGTCCCGGGTCTCGCCAATGTTGAGCCCGAGGGCTACGTGCGCCAGTGGAAGGCCGCTCAGGCCGGTGACTGGGCTACCGTCAAGGCCGAGCAGGATCGCCTTAACGAGATCTCCCACATCTGGGATGTCACCTCGGGCGTTCAGGGCTATGCCGGTGGCGTCGGTGCCTTCAAGACCGCTATGAACCTCATGGGCATCTTCGACAGCCCGACCATGCCGCGCCCGGTGAAGGCCATGACCGGCGAGAACGTCGAGGCGATTAGGAAGGTCCTCCAGGACAACGGTCTCCTGTAAAGCTTCCCCAGGCACCCGACCTCGCCGTTCAACCGTGTGGCCATGACCCATTAGGTCAATGGCCACACGGTTTCTCGGCAATCTCGGGCACCTGGAAAACCTTTACCCGCGCTGTGACGGCTAGCCTGACGGCGCATTTCCTGTAGTTGTTTTTTATCTCCGAAGGAGAACGACATGGAGAACAAGTACGTCTGCTCTGTCGATATCGGCGGAACTAAGATCGCGACTGCCATTATGGAGTATCCGGCTGATGGCAGCGTGCCCCATCCGGTCTTTGAAGCTGAGGTTCCCACCGAGGCCAAAGAGGGTGGCGAGGCAGTTTTCCAGCGCATCGAGGCGTCTATTAAGGCCGCCATTGAGGCGAACCCCGATGTCGAGGTCCTTGGTGTCGGTATTGGCGCCGCCGGTGTCGTCGACCCCAAGACGGGCGCCATCGCGTATGCCAATGAGATCATGCCCGGCTGGTCCGGCGTTCAGTTGGGGCCGCGTCTGCGCGAGGATCTCGGTCTTCCCGTTGCTGTTGTAGGCGACGTGCAGGCTCATGCTCTGGGCGAGGCCCACTGGGGCGTCGGCAAGGGCAAGTTCTCCGTCTTGTGTCTTGGCATCGGTACGGGCATCGGCGGCGCATATGTCGAGAACGGCCGCGTGATGCAGGGCTTCCATGGTGCTGCTGGCCATATGGGCCACATCGAGTGCTCGGCTGCCGCCGGCATTCCCTGCGCCTGCGGGCGTTCCGGCCATCTGGAGTCGGTTGCTTCGGGCACTTCCATTGGTCGTATGTACGACGAGCGCTTTGGCCGTGTCGACCCCAGCCGTCCTTCGGTCGGTCGCGATGTGAACGACCTGTGCCGTGCAGGCGACGCAAAGGCGACCGAGGTCATCCATGACGCCGGCTTTGCGCTGGGTGCCAGCTTGGGCTCGCTCGCTAACATCCTGGACCCTGAGGTCATCGTGCTTTCGGGCGGCGTGATTCACCAAGGTCCCGATTGGCGTTCGCAGACGTGGAAGGATTCGGTGCACGAGGGCTATGCCAGCCAGGCGCTCGATCCGCTTCAGGACACGCCGATCCTCATCGGCTCTCTCGAGGGCGACGCGCCGCTCATCGGTGCCGCCGAGCATCTTCTTGCTTCATTGAAGTAAACATATCTACCAAGTGAGCCTTCTGAGGTGTACTGCCTCAGAAGGCTATTTTGAGAAAGGTTGAGTCGAACATGACCGTCGATCCTTTGATCCAGTCCCTGAAGGGCAAGCTCGTCGTGAGCGTTCAGGCGTATATGGGCGAGCCGCTTCGTACGCCCGAGACCATGGCTCAAATGTCTCGCGCTTGCGAGCTTGGCGGTGCCGCCGCCATTCGCTGTCAGGGCCTTGCCGACATTGCCGCCATTAAGGGTCGCTGTGAGATCCCCGTCATCGGCCTGTGGAAGGATGGACACGAGGGCGTTTACATCACGCCGACCCTGCGCCATGCTCGCGCCTGCGTTGCCGCGGGTGCCGATATCGTAGCGATCGACGCCACCGATCGTCCGCGTCCCGATGGCAAGACCGTCGAGGACACCTTCCGTCCGCTGCACGAGGAGGGTGTGCTCCTGATGGCGGATTGTGCCACCATCGAGGACATTCGCCGTGCGGTTGATATGGGCTTCGACCTTGTATCAACCACGCTTTCTCATGGTGTCGCCGCCATCGACTGCACCATGGCCGATGGCCCCGATCTGCCGCTCCTGCGTCAGGCGACCGAGGAATTCCCCGGTCTTCCCATCATCTGCGAGGGCCGCGTGCACACGCCCGAGGAGGCTCGCGCCGCGATCGATGCTGGCGCCTGGGCCGTTGTCGTCGGCACCGCCATCACGCACCCCACGAGTATTACGAGTTGGTTCAAGGCTGCGCTTGAGGCGTAAGACAGGCCTCGTATCCGCTCGGGGCGGTATACTCAATATAGGCAATTGACCGCGCGGGATCCGGGTTGCTGGGTCCCGCGCTTGTTTTTGGGAGGCAGCACATGCAAAAGGGAGATGCCATGGATGCGGCGGAGCGCTCGGAGCGCATCCCCGATATCGTCATCATCACCGGAATGTCCGGATCGGGCCGCACACAGGCCATGCACGTGTTCGAGGACATGGGCTATTTTTGCATTGATAACCTACCTCCGCGTCTCATCGCCCAGCTTGCCGAGCTCGTCGGCATCAATACGGGCGTGGGCAGGCATCTCGCCGTCACCTGCGATTTGCGTAGCCAGGGACTGTTTGACGAGTTGCTCGATGCGGTCGCCGCGCTCGAAGAACGCGAGATGAGCTGCGACATCGTGTTCCTGGAGGCTTCTGACGAGGTGCTGATTCGTCGCTACAGCGAAAATCGCCGCCGTCATCCCATTGCCAAGCCGGGGGAGACTACGGCCGATGCCATTCAGCGCGAGCGCCTTCAGCTGCAGGGCGTGCGCGATCGAGCCGATATGATTATCGACACGAGCCGTCTGCGCACCTCTGCGCTGCGCAACAAGCTACGTATGGCATTTTCCGAACTGTCCGACCAACAGCTCATGGACGTCCATGTGTTCTCGTTTGGCTTTAAGCACGGCATGCCCGTCGAGGCGGACATTATGATCGACGTCCGCTTCCTGCCCAATCCGTTCTACGATCCCGAGATGCGCACGATGACCGGTCTCGATAAAAAGGTCTCCGATTTTGTTCTGGACCATCCCAAGACGCAGGAGTTTTGGAAGGCTTGGACACAGCTGCTCGATACGGTGATGCCGGGCTATATCGCGGAGGGTAAACCGCAGCTTTCTATCGCCATCGGCTGCACGGGCGGACAGCACCGTAGCGTCGCCATTGCCGAGGCCACGGCCCGTTACCTGGAAGGCGCCCAGTATCACGTGAGCATCTCCCATCGCGATCTGTCGCGCGCCAACACGAAGGCATAGGCCTGCATGTCGTTTACCGCTGAGGTGCGCGACGAGCTAGCGCGCTGCGAACCCGAATGTGAATACTGCGACTTGTCGACACTTGCCGCCCTCACGCGCGTGAGTGGTACGCTCTCGCTTACCGGCTCTGGGCGGTATCGTTTGACAGTTGCGACTGAGACGGGAGCCGTCGCGCGCACGATGATCACGCTGACGCATCGCATCCTTAAGCTCAAAACGGAATTCACCGTTCGTAAATCGGTCTTGCATAAGGTCCGTAACTATCTCATTACCCTGCCCGATCAACCCGACCTGGACAAGGCTCTGGTGCTGTTGGGCATTCTAGACCGCAGGGGAGGGCTCGTCGCTGGTGTTCCCCGACACATCGTTGCCCGTCCCTGCTGCAGGCTTGCCTACATCCGCGGCGCGCTCATCGCGGGCGGCTTCGTGGCCGATCCACGCGGCGATTTTCATTTGGAGATCGCGGTGCAGGGCGAGCAATATGCTAAGGGGCTTTGCGACCTGTTGGGGCAGATTGGGGTCCATGCTCGTGTTAATGCACGGCGGGGGTCATATGCCGTGTACATTAAGAGCGCCGAGGAAATCGAGCATTTATTAAAGCTGATTGGTGCCAAGCGCAGCGTTGCCGAGATTGAGGAGGCGCGCGCGGTCAAGTTGGTTAAGAACGATGTGAACCGTCGCGTGAACGCCGAGCTCGCCAACCAGACCAGAAGCGCCGGTGCTGCCCAACATCAGCTTGCGCTTATCGATGAGCTCGAGCAGCGCGGCCTTCGCGATGCGCTTCCGGATGCCTTGGCGGTCTTTTGCGACCTGCGCGAGCGCTATCCCGATCTGTCGCTGCGTGATTTAGGGGAGATGGCTGACCCTCCCTTGTCGAAGTCGGCCCTCTACCATCGTGTTTTACGGCTTGAAAAGCTCATTGAAGCAAACAAGTAGTTTAAAGTATTGACTTATATGCGGATTTAGCTGCTATTTTATTCTTTAAAACGTTTTAACGTAAATTTGATTTTCAATTTCGAGCATTCTCGTGAAATTCAAGTCAAAAAAAAGGTATATTAGGCGAGTGGTTAGTTTGTGGGCCTCAACGGCGGGCGCTGTAGCTCGCGGGGGCCTTACGAAAGGAGACACAATGGCAGTAAAGGTTGCTATTAACGGCTTCGGTCGCATCGGTCGTCTGGCTTTCCGTCAGATGTTCGGTCATGAGGGCTCCGAGATCGTCGCTATCAACGACCTCACCTCTCCCGATATGCTCGCTTACCTGCTGAAGTACGACTCCACGCAGGGCAACTACGCTCGCGATCACGAGGTCGTTGCTGGCGAGGATTCCATCACCGTTGACGGCAAGGAGATCAAGATCTACAAGGAGGCCGACGCCAACAACCTGCCTTGGGGCGACCTCGACGTCGACGTCGTTCTCGAGTGCACCGGCTTCTACACCAGCAAGGCTAAGGCTCAGGCCCACATCAACGCTGGCGCCAAGAAGGTCGTCATCTCCGCTCCGGCCGGCAGCGATCTGCCCACCATCGTGTACAACGTCAACCACGAGACGCTGACCGCTGAGGACAACATCATCTCCGCTGCTTCCTGCACCACCAACTGCCTCGCCCCGATGGCCAAGGGTCTGAACGACTTCGCTCCCATCGTGTCCGGCATCATGACCACCATTCACGCCTGGACCGGCGACCAGATGCCGCTCGACGGCCCGCAGCGCAAGGGCAACAAGCGTCGTAGCCGCGCCTGCGCCGTCAACATCGTCCCCAACACCACCGGTGCTGCCAAGGCTATCGGCCTGGTTCTCCCCGAGCTCAACGGTAAGCTCATCGGTGCCGCCCAGCGCGTCCCGACGCCGACCGGCTCCATCACCAACCTCTACGCTGTTGTTGACAAGAAGGTCACCGTCGACGAGGTCAACGCCGCTATGAAGGCCTACGCTTCCACCATCTCCGAGACCTTCGGTTACAACGAGGACGACATCGTCTCCACCGACATCATCGGCGAGACCCACGGCTCCATCTTCGACGCCACTCAGACCATGTGCTCTGACCTCGGCAACGGCCAGACCCTCGTTCAGGTCACCTCTTGGTACGACAACGAGAACTCCTACACCTCTCAGATGGTCCGCACCATCAAGTACTTCGAGAAGTTCGTTGCTTAATTTAGCTTTTAGCGAATAGCTCGTTGAGCGTCTAAAGAAGGGCGCGGCCTCATAGGGCTTACACCCTAGGGTCGCGCCCTTTTTATAGGAAATCGTCTGCCGTAATGGGAGGCAGACACGTACGAAAGGTAGAAGCAAACATGGCCTTTACCAAGAAGACCGTCCGCGACATCGATGTCGACGGCAAGCGCGTTCTCGTCCGCGTTGACTTCAACGTGCCTATCAAGGATGGCGTCGTTGGCGACACCACCCGCATCAAGGCTGCCCTGCCCACCATCAACTACCTCGTTGAGCACAACGCTCGCGTCATCCTCATGAGCCACCTCGGCCGTCCCGAGGGCACCGGCTTCCAGCCTGAGCTCTCCCTTGAGCCTGTCGCCAAGAAGCTCGCTGAGCTCTCTGGTCTCGATGTTGCCTTTGTCGCCGACACCTACGGCGAGAAGGCTGCTGAGGCTGTTGCCGCCGTCGAGCCGGGCAAGGTCCTGGTTCTCGAGAACGTCCGTTTCGACAAGCGTGAGAAGAAGAACGATCCCGAGATCGCCAAGACCCTCGCTTCCTATGGTGACGTCTTCGTTCTCGATGCCTTCGGCACCGCTCACCGCGCCCAGGGTTCCGTCGTGGGCCCCGCCGCTTACCTGCCTGCCGTCGCTGGCTTCCTGCTCGAGAAGGAGGTCGACACGCTGACCGGCATCTTCGCCGAGCCCGAGCGCCCCTTCGTCGCTATCGTCGGCGGTTCCAAGGTTTCCTCCAAGATCGGCGTTCTCGATCACCTTATCGACTCCGCTGACACCCTGATCATCGGTGGCGGCATGGCCTACACCTTCTTCCTGGCTCAGGGCCTGACCGTCGGTCAGTCCCTCAAGGAAGAGGACTGGGTCGAGCGCGCCGGCGAGATGCTCAAGAAGGCCGAGGAGAAGGGCGTCAAGATCCTGCTCCCCATCGACAACCGCGTTGCCGATCACTTTGGCGAGGACGCTGTCCCCGAGGTTGTCGCTTCCGACGCTATCCCCGACGATCGTGAGGGCATGGACATCGGCCCCAAGACCGAGGAGCTCTACGCCGAGGCCGTCAAGGGCGCCAAGACCGTGTTCTGGAACGGCCCCATGGGCGTCTTCGAGTTCGACAACTTCGCTCACGGCACCCAGGCTATCGCCGAGGCCGTCGCCGAGGCCGACTGCACCTCGATCATCGGCGGTGGTGATTCTGTCGCGGCTGTCAACAAGTTCAACCTGGCCGACAAGATGAGCTGGATCTCCACCGGTGGTGGCGCTTCCATGGAGCTCGTCGAGGGTAAGGCCCTGCCCGGAGTGGAGGCGCTTCTCGATGCCTAATCGCACCCTTCTTATCGCTGGTAACTGGAAGATGAACAACGACGTCGCCGAGGCCGCCAAGCTCGCCGACGAGCTGGCTCAGGCTCTGCCCGAGGTTCCGGCTGGCGTCGAGGTGCTCGTCTGCCCTCCGACCATTGACATCACCACGGTTCATGACCGCATTCAGGCTGCCCCCATCGCCCTCGGTGCACAGAACGTGTACTGGGAGGCCAAGGGTGCCTTCACCGGTGAGTCCTCTTGCGACATGCTCAAGTCCGCTGGCTGCACCTACTGCATCATCGGTCACTCCGAGCGTCGCGACTACTTCCACGAGACCGACGAGGATCAGAACAAGAAGGCCAAGGCTCTCGTTGCCGCCGGTCTTGTTCCCGTCTTCTGCTGCGGCGAGTCCCTCGAGGTCCGCGAGGCTGGCACCTATGTCGAGCACGTCGTGAACCAGGTCAAGGCTGGCCTTGCCGGTCTTGAGATCACCTGCCCCAAGCAGGTCGTCGTCGCCTACGAGCCCATCTGGGCCATCGGCACCGGCAAGACCGCTACCGCTGAGGACGCTCAGGAGGTCTGCGGCGCTATCCGTGAGACCCTCAAGGAGATGTTTGGCGAGGAGCTCGCTAACGGCATCCGCGTTCTCTATGGTGGCTCTGCCAAGCCCGGCAACATCGCCGAGCTCGTCGCCAAGCCTGACGTTGACGGCGCCCTCGTGGGCGGCGCTTCGCTCAAGGCTGCCGACTTCGCTTCTATGGTCGTCAAGGCAGGCGAGTAGGACATATGGCACAGCGTCATCTTCCTGCACTCCTGATCATCATGGACGGCTGTGGCCTGGCTCCGGCCGATGGCGAGAACGCCGTCGCTGCTGCCAAGACGCCCTTCCTTGATAGCCTGTACGAGAAGTACCCTCACACCACGCTCGGCGCTTCGGGCGAGGACGTGGGCCTTCCCGACGGTCAGATGGGTAACTCCGAGGTGGGTCACCTCAACATCGGTGCCGGCCGCATCGTGTTCCAGGAGCTTTCGCGCATCAACAATGCCATCAAGGACAGCTCCATCGCCAAGAACGAGGTCTTCGTCAAGGCTATGGACGACGTCAAGGCTGACGGCAAGACTCTCCACCTCATGGGCCTTATGAGCCCTGGCGGTGTTCATTCTCACATGAACCACGTTGAGGCTCTGGTCAAGATGGCTGCCCAGCATGGCGTCAAGACCGTTCGCGTCCACGCCTTCATGGATGGCCGCGACGTCGACCCGCAGTCCGGTGCCGGCTACATGAGTGAGTTCTGCGCCTTCCTGGCTAAGATTTCCGAGGAGACCGGTTGCGACGCTCGCGTTGCCACCGTTTCGGGCCGCTATTGGGCCATGGACCGCGACAACCGTTGGGAGCGTATCCAGCGCGCCTACGACGTCATGGTCAACGCGTCCGATGCCGATACCGATCCCGTTGCCGGTATCAAGGCCTACTACGAGAAGGATCCGCGCGGCGACGAGTTCATCGAGCCCTTCGCTGCCCACAACGAGGGCATCCACGAGGGCGATGCGGCCATCTTCTTCAACTTCCGTCCCGATCGCGCTCGTCAGATGACCCGCGTGTTCACGGACAAGGAGTTCGACGGCTTTGAGCGCGAGCAGATTAAGCTTTCGCACTTTGTGACGATGACCGAGTACGATCCGACGTTTGACGTCGAGGTCGCCTTCCCCAAGACGTTCCCCGAGAACGTTCTGGCCGACGTTATCGCCGCCAATGGCCTGAAGCAGCTGCACACCGCCGAGACTGAGAAGTACGCCCATGTGACGTTCTTCCTCAACGGCGGCATCGAGGAGCCCAAGGAGGGCGAGGAGCGCGTGCTCGTCGCTTCCCCCAAGGTCGCTACCTACGATCTACAGCCCGAGATGAGCGCTCCCGAGGTTACCGAGAAGCTCGTCGCCGCTATTAACGAGGATCGCGCTGATTTCTACATCGTGAACTTCGCGAACTGCGACATGGTTGGTCACACTGGTGTCTTCGACGCCGCCGTTAAGGCCGTCGAGGCTGTTGACGATGCTCTGTCCAAGGTTGTCCCGGCGATTCTCGCTAAGGGCGGCTTTGCGCTGATTACCGCCGACCATGGCAACGCCGATCACATGTTTGACGTTGCTTCCGACGGTTCCAAGCATCCGTTTACGGCCCACACCACCAACCGCGTGCCGTTCATCATCGTTGATGAGAAGGCACAGCTCACCGGTATCGAGGACGGCCGTCTTTCCGATATCGCTCCGACCATGCTCACCATGGCTGGTATTGAGCCTTCCGCCGAGATGACGGGCCGCGTGCTCGCCGCAGAGGCCTAATCGATAACATTCCTTGTTTTCGATCAAGGGGGTTGTCCGCATCCGGGCAACCCCCTTTTTCTGCTATTTCAGATATGTCACTGATTAGCGAAGGGGGGAGAGCTGAGGATTGTGGTACAGTACTGGGGTTTGAATTGTTCTATTAAGGAGCTTATCTATGGGTCCGTTCCAGATTCTTCTGTTCGTCGTTTGGGCCGTCTCTGCTGTGGCGCTGACGATTCTTGTCCTTATGCACTCAGGTAAGGGCACTGGCGTTTCGGATATGATTGCCAGCTCTTTGTATAACTCCAGCTCCGCCACGGGTGTCATGGAGCAGAACCTCGACCGCTTGACTGTTATCATGGCCGTGGTGTTTGCCGTGTGTGTCGTCCTGTGCATGTTCTTTTTCCCGCAGGGTATCGTGGGCTACTAAGTTTCCGCGCATATACGCTTTAGAGGGGTTCCGCAAGTTCGGGACCCTTTTTGTTTACATTCCTGTAACAGGGTCAAAATATCCCCACATACTGCGCCCAACTAAAGAAATTCTCGACCGTTAACCGGAATCAGGGGATTTTTTTGCATAAAGTGCGCTACTGTATTGGGAAACGTTGGCCCGCATTGCATAGCCAGCCATAGCAGTGGGCGGCGTTTTTACGGTTCGGATCGGGTTGTCTCGATATATGCCTGGCCGAACTTACTTTGTCCTATCTCATAAGGAGGATGGCATGGCTGATTCTATGTTCCACCAGCCCGTTATGGGTCGTCGCGCCTTTGTTGGCGGCACCCTCGCTGCGAGCTCCATGGCTTTTCTTGCCGCGTGCGGCAAGAAGGGTGGCGACGCTTCCGGTTCTGAGTCCGGTTCGACGCTGAACTTCTACATCAACAACCCGGTCTGCATCGACCCCTACAACGTCCAGGAGGACCAGGGCACTCAGGTCGAGTACCAGCTCTTCGACCCTCTGACCTCTTACGACGCCGAGAAGGGCGAGATCGTTCCGCTGGCCTGCGAGTCCTTTGAGGCTAACGACGACGCCACCGAGTTCACCTTCAAGATCAAGAAGGCTAAGTTCCACAACGGTGACGACGTTACCTCCAAGTCCTTCAAGTTCGGTTGGGAGCGCTTGGTCAACACCAAGTCGGCTATCGCTACCGAGTATGGTCCTTCCGAGGTCGCTTATCACCTTTCCATGGTCGAGGGCTATGACGATCTGCTTGCCGGTAACGCTACCGAGCTCACCGGTGTCACCTGCCCCGACGATGAGACCCTCGTCGTCAAGCTGACTTCCGCCTACGCCGACTTCCCCTTCGTCGCCACCCACCCGGCTCTGGCCCCGGTTCCCGAGTGCGCCGAGTCCGATGCCAAGAGCTTCTACCTTGCCCCGATTGGTAACGGCCCGTTCATGATGGACGGCAAGTGGGAGGATGGTCAGGAGATCAACCTCAAGAAGTTCGACGATTACTATGGCGACAAGGCCAAGATCGACGGCGTTCACTTCCAGGTCATCAAGGACATGGAGACTGCTTACAAGGAGTTCCAGGCCGGTAACCTCGACGTCTGCGACGTTCCCGTTGCTCAGATCGATGCCGCCAAGAAGGACCGTGGCGAGTCCAAGGATGGCTACACCATGAGCGACGGTCAGCGTATGCTGCTCGGCGCTGAGCCTTCCACGTACTATCTGACTTGCAACACCACGGCCGAGCCGTTCAACAACGCCGACCTGCGCAGGGGCATCTCCCTGGCCATCAACCGCGAGGCCATCTGCAAGACCATCTTCAAGGGCACCCGTACTCCCGCCGACGGTATCGTTCCTCCGGGCATCGATGGCTACAAGGAGGGCGCATGGGAGTTCTGCGCCTATGACGTCGACAAGGCCAACGAGTACCTCGACAAGGTTGCTCCTGCCGACGCCAACGGTGACCGTGGCATTAACGTGACTCTGTCCTACAACCAGGACGGTGGCCACAAGGAGATCATGGAGTCCATCATCGGCGACCTCGCCAAGGTGGGCGTCAACGCCGTCTCCGATACCCCCGAGTGGTCTGCCCTGCTCGAACAGTATCAGAACTTCAACTACCAGTTTGGTCGTCTGGGCTGGATCGCCGATTACCCGATTATGGACAACTTCCTGTATCCGCTGTTCCACTCCGACTCCCTCGGTGGCGACAACCGTTCCGGTTACAACAACCCCGAGTTCGATGCCAAGGTCGACGAGGCTCGTACCACGGTTGACGACGAAGAGCGTATCGCGAAGATGCAGGAGGCCGACGCCATGGTCGCTGCCGACTGCCCGGTTATTCCGCTGATGTTCTACACGCACACCCTCGCTGGTTCCGACCGCATCAAGCACCTCTATGTTGATCCGCAGAAGCATGCTGATCTGGGTACCGCTGAGCTCGCATAAGATTTGCAGCTTTGGTGAGGGTCAAGTTTTTACGTAGACCTCATGGGAAACATACAGTTCCCCCTAACCTGGGGTAAACTGGCTGATGGTAATTTTGGGATGCCGGTCTGGCGATCGGCATCCCATTTAGGTTAATCCCTAGATAGGGGAGTGGTATGGGTAAGTACATCGTTAAACGTGTGCTTCAGTTCATCCCGGTATTTTTGGGCGTTACGCTGATTCTGTTCGCCCTCCAGAATATCGTGCCGGGAGACCCGATCAAGCTGATCGGTGGAGACAAGGCTCTGTCCCCCGAGGTGGAGCTTCAGCTTCGCGTGCGCTATCACCTGGTCCAGTCGGACGAGGACGGCAACGCGATCCTTGACGAGAACGGCGATCCCGTTCAAACGTCGCTCGTGGACCGTTACGTGTATTACATGAACGGTCTGCTTCATGGCGATTTGGGCAATTCGTATCAGCGCAAGCTGCCGGTTACGGATATCTTTGCCCAAAAGTATCCGTATACGGTCAAACTTGCCGCGTGCGCCATCGTGCTCGAGGCAATCATGGGTATCGGTGCGGGTATCATTTCGGCGGTTAAGCGTTATTCCTTCTGGGATATTTTGGTAACGCTCACCACGTCGATCCTCGTTGCTGTTCCGGCCTTCTGGCTCGGTATGTTGCTGCAGCTGTTCTTTGGCGTCATTCTCAAGGATGCCACCGGCGGTGCATTCTCCATGCCGATCTCGGGTGCCGGCGGTGCCAGCTCTCAGTATCAGGATTGGATGCACTATGTGCTTCCGACCATTACGCTGGCTTCGGTTTCGACCGCTTATGCTGCCCGCATTATGCGCTCGCAGCTGCTTGACGTCATGAACCAGGATTACATCCGTACGGCAAAGGCCAAGGGTCTCTCCAATCGCGCGATCATCGTCAAGCATGCGCTTAAGAATGCACTCATCCCCGTCGTTACCTATATCGGTGTCGACTTTGGTGGCATGCTTTCGGGCGCCATCCTGACCGAGACGGTCTTTAACTGGCCCGGTATCGGCTATGAGGTCTATCGCGCCATTAGCATGCGTGACTGGCCCATCGTTATGGGCGGCGTTACGCTCATCGTCGTCGTCGTCATGGTGATCAACCTGCTCGTCGACATTAGCTATGCATTCCTCGACCCGCGCATCCGCCTTGGCGGTCCGTCGGATAAGGCCTAAGGGAGGTACGTCTCATGCAGGAAACTGATTCTCAGTCTCAGGAGCAGGCTACCGCCACCAAGGCCGCATCTGCTCCCGCCAAGTCCCGCACGCTGTGGGGCGACGCTTTTAAGCGTCTTCGCAAGAACAAGCTCGCCGTTATCGGTGTCTGCTGGATCATCATCGTCGTATTGGTTGCCCTGACCGCAGATTTGTGGGCTAAGCCCTGGCTCGGTTCGCCGACGGCTTCCGACTCGACCACCATGGCTGAGACGTCGTTGCTGGCTCCGTGTGCAGAGCACCCGTTTGGCACCGACGCCCTTGGCCGTGACATTCTCGTCCGCGTTATCTACGGTGCACGTGTTTCGCTTTCCGTCGGTATTATGGCCACCGCGATCTCCACGGTGATCGGTCTGGTCATGGGTGCTCTGGCCGGTTTCTATGGCGGCATCTGGGATACGATCATCATGCGCTGTGCGGATATCTTCCTGGCGTTCCCGTACGTGCTGTTCGTTGTCGCCATGATCGCCGTTATCGGCCGTGGTCTTCAGAATGTCTTTATCGCCATCGGTATTCTCGGCTGGCCTTCGATTGCGCGCGTCTTCCGCTCCGCAATCTTGACGGTCAAGGAAAACGACTATGTTGACGCTGCGCGCGCGATGGGTGCATCTGATGCTCGCATCGTCGTGCGTCACATCTTCCCGAACTCCGTTGCCTCCATCGTCGTCTACGCGACTATGAACATTGGTGGCGCCATTCTGACCGAGTCCGCTTTGTCCTTCCTCGGCATGGGCGTTATTCCGCCTACGCCTTCGTGGGGCTCCATGATTCAGGACGGTCAGCAGTATCTCCTGACTGCTCCCTGGATGATGATCATGCCCGGTCTGGCAATTCTCTCGACGGTGCTCGCTTTCACCCTGCTGGGTGACGGTCTGCGCGACGCCCTCGACGTCAAGATGAAGGACGCATAAGGATGAAGAAGAACAAGAACTATGTGGACCTGAAGGACCAGCCGGTTCCCGAGGGCCAGCATCTGCTCGAGGTCGATGACCTTAAGATGTATTTCCACACCGAGGATGGCGTCGTTCGCGCTGTCGACGGTGTCTCCTACACGCTCGATCGCGGTGAGACCCTGGGCGTCGTCGGCGAGTCCGGCTCCGGTAAGTCCGTGACCGCCATGACCATCATGGGCCTTATCTCGATGCCTCCGGGAAAGATTGAGGGAGGTGACGTTCGCTACCGCGGCCGTTCTATCCTCGAGATGACCGAGGAAGAGATGCAGCACATTCGCGGTAACGATATCGCGATGATCTTCCAGGATCCTATGACCTCCCTGAACCCGGTCTACAAGATCGGCAAGCAGGTGGGCGAGGGCCTTCGTCTGCACCGTGGTTACTCCAAGCAGGAGGCGCTCAAGCGCGCCACCGAGCTTTTGGACCTCGTCGGTATTCCCGAGCCCGAGAAGCGCGTCAACGAGTATCCGCACCAGTTCTCCGGCGGTATGCGTCAGCGCGTCATGATCGCCATGGCTCTTGCCTGCGACCCCGATATTCTGATTGCCGACGAGCCCACGACTGCTCTGGACGTTACCATCCAGGCTCAGATTATTGAGCTTATGCAGGAGATGCAGGAGAAGAACGGTAACGCCATCATCATGATTACCCACGACCTGGGTGTTGTCGCCGACATGGCCGACAAGATCATGGTTATGTACGCCGGTCGTCCCGTCGAGTTCGGTACTGCTGAGGAAATCTTCTACGAGAGCCGCCATCCCTACACCTGGGGTCTTATTCGTTCCATTCCGGAGCAGGCCATCGAGGAGAAGAAGCCGCTTACGCCGATTCACGGCAACCCGCCTTCGCTCATGAACCTGCCTGAGGGTTGCGTCTTCTCTCCTCGCTGCCCCTATGCGACGGACAAGTGCCGCAAGCAGCGCCCCGAGCGCGTTGTCACCGAGTCTGGTCACTACTCTGCGTGCCACTACTCCGGTGACCCCGAGTTCCTCAAGAACGCTCCTGAGACGTCCCGTACGCGCAAGGATTCCAAGAAGGGAGGCGAGGCGTAAATGGCAGACAATAACGAGCGTACTCCGCTGCTGAAGGTCGAGCACCTCTCTAAGGAGTTCCCCGCAGAGTCCGGCATGTTCGCCAAGCGTTTTTCCAAGCGCGTCGTCTCTGCTGTAAATGACATCTCTTTTGAGATTTATCCGGGCGAGACCTTCGGTCTGGTTGGCGAGTCTGGTTGCGGTAAGTCCACCACGGGCCGCACCATCATGCGTCTGACCAAGCCGACTGCCGGTAAGGTGTTCTTCCAGGGCAAAGATGTTGCCGAGATGAGCAAGCATGAGATCAAGGACATGCGTCGCGAGATGCAGTTTATCTTCCAGGATCCTTATGCTTCGCTCAATCCTCGAATGACCATCGGCGAGATTGTCTCTGAGCCCATGACCATTCATGGCGTGGGTACCAAGGAAGAGCGTATCGAGCGCGTCCGCGAGCTGCTGGACGTCGTCGGTCTGAACCCCGAGCACATCAACCGCTATCCGCACGAGTTCTCGGGCGGCCAACGCCAGCGTGTCGGCATCGCCCGTGCGTTCGCTCTGAAGCCCAAGCTGATCATCTGCGACGAGCCTGTCTCTGCACTTGACGTATCCATTCAGGCCCAGGTTCTGAACCTTCTTAAGGAGCTCCAGGACAAGTTTGGTACGGCCTATCTCTTCATTGCTCACGACCTCTCTGTCGTGCAGCATATCTCCGACCGTGTTGCCGTTATGTATCTGGGTAAGATGGTCGAGGTTTCGGACTGGAAGACGCTCTATAGCGAGCCTCACCATCCGTACACGCAGTCGCTGCTGTCTGCCGTGCCGGTGCCCGATCCGGATATCCAGAAGACCCGCAAACGCATCATCCTCGCTGGCGATCCGCCGTCGCCGCTGGATCCGCCGACCGGCTGCCGTTTCCACACGCGCTGCCCGATCGCGCAGGGCATCTGCTCCGAGAAGCTTCCCGAGTTTAAGGAAGTCGCTCCGGGCCACTGCTGCGCGTGCCACTTCGCGGAACCGTTCCCGATCAAGGAATCGCACATCGACCTGTAGCCGGTTGTTCTCGTCCGGGCCCGCCCTGGTGTTACTTTTCAGAACGTCCTCGGACATGCAAGAAACCCCCGCTGCGCACTTGAACTGCCTCCCATTTCTTGGACACAAGAAATGGGAGGCCTTTTTATGGCTGGA
>CATYEN010000023.1 GCA_958405565.1 uncultured Collinsella sp.
CTCTGGCGGGCTTGCAGCGTCGAGCCGTTACGCGGTTTGGTAAAACCGCGTAACTCTACAGCTCCGTTACTTCAACGCTGTTGTAGACCTCGTCCCAGCGGTCCATGACCAGGTGGCCAGTCTTGGGATCCATGGCGTTGAGCTTGCCGCAGGTATTGGCGGTCTTGAGCACCGTGACATCATCGGCGCCGGCAGCGATGGCGTGCGCGAAACCGGCGATCGTCGAGTCGCCGGAACCCGTCGCGTTGACAGCGGCAATCGCGGGCGTCTTGGCGCGGAACGCGCGGCCCTCGTGGAAGCCCACCGAGCCGGCAGCGCCCATCGAAACGACAACCCAGGGAATACCGGCAAAACGGCTGTCGGCGGCAAGTGCCTCGCGCAGGGCATCGACATCGTCGGTCGTAAAGGACGTGCCCAGCAGGCCGTTGATCTCGGTCAGGTTGGGCTTCACGAGCTCGGGCTTGGCGTCGGACTCCAACGCGGCCTCCAGCGATGCACCCGAGGTGTCGAGCAGCACCTTGGCGCCCGCCTCCTCGGCAATCTTGACGAGCTCGGCATAGTAGTCGGCATCGACGCCACGCGGCAACGAGCCCGAAAACGTCACAACGTCCGCCTTCGCTGCAAGCTCGGCGAACTTGGCAGTAAAGGCCTCGAGCTCGGCCGGGGCGATCTGCGGGCCGCTTTCCAGCAGCTCGGTCTGATTGCCCTCGTGCAGGATATTCAGGCAAATACGCGTCTCGCCGGCGATGGGCACAAAGTCGTTCTTGACGCCGTCGGCATCCATAAGCTCGGCCATATAGGCACCCGTGTGACCGCCAAGCAGGCCGGTCGCGAGCACGTCGTCACCCAGCTGCAGCAACACGCGGCTCACGTTGAGGCCCTTGCCGCCAGCGGTCTTTTCGGGCGTCACGCGGTTCACGTCGTCGATGATCAGCTTGTCGAGCTGATAGCGCGTATCGATCGACGGGTTCATGGTAACGGTCAGAATCATATTGAACTCCTGTTTCCGGGGCGCCAAACGCGCGACCCCAAACATACGATAACTCGTTAAAGGATCTCGATCTCAAAGCCACGGGTGACGGTCTCCCCCGGCTTGGCAACCAGGCAGCCGCGCTTATGCTCCAGAACATCGTCCTCGTCAGAGCAGGTGGACAGGCCGCCCCACGGTTCCACGGCCACAAAGTCGCCCTCGGGCTTGCTCCACACAATCAGGTATGGCATATCGGGGAACGTCAGGCGCACGCCCTTGTCCTCGGTTTTCTTGGTCAGCGTAACCACGCGGCTGTCGAGCACGTCAAAGATGGTCTCCGCGAAGTCGAAGAGTTCGTGGGTAAGCGGCAGGTTCTGGCCGATCATGGGGTTCTTGCTGCGATGTTCAACATCAATCAGGCCCGTCGAGGGAACGGCAGTACAGAGCTCGGTGGCCTCGCGCTGCTCAAAACGAAGCTCATAGTCGTCATAGGACTCGCCCTCGTCGAGCGGGCACTTAAAGCCGGGGTGACCGCCCACAAAGAACGGCATGTCCTCGGTGCCCTCATTGGTCACCTCATACGACACGGCCACCTTTTCCGAATCGATCGTGTAACGAGCAACGATCTTAAACGGATACGGGTACTGCTCGAGCAACTCGGCATGGTCGGCAGAGCTTAGGCTCAGCGCAGCCATGTTGTCGCCCTGCTCCTCGAACTTCCACTCCTGTTTGCGCGCAAAGCCGTGGCGGGCGAGCTTTACCTCGCGGCCGCCCATGGTCATTGCGTGACCGTCACGAAGGCCACCGCAGATCGGGAAACAAATGGGCGCCTGGCCCGACCAGACCGCCGGGTCACCCTGCCACAGGTACTCGCGACCGTTGGCTTTAATCGAAGTGAACGATCCGCCAGCCGTGCTCAGTGCCACGCGAACAGAACCGTTATCAAGAACAAACTCCATAGGAGCCTTCCCTTTCGTACGACAGCCCGCCGAGTCAGTGGGGCTGATAGAAAACCGGCCCGCGCCCCCTCACAGAAACGCGAGCCGTCAACGGACTAGTAAATTACGCCGGATACCCGCTAGTCATGGTATTCGCCGCGGTCCCACTTCTCGAGGAACTCGTCAAAGAAGTGCGGGTCGGCCTGAGCCTCGGCGTCGGCCTTGTTGCAGGCGTCGATCTTGGCGATCAGGGCATCGTGCTCGGGGGTCTTCTCGTAGGGCTCCTCCAGGAAGGCAAGCATGATGTCGGCCATCAGGAACTCGCCGGTGATCTTGCCGCCAAAGCCCACGATGTTGGCGTTGAGCTCGCGACGGGCATACAGGGCAGAGGTCATGTCGCGGACCAGCGCGCAGCGGGCGCCGGGAACCTTGTTGACGGCGTTGGTGATGCCGATGCCGGTGCCGCACAGGGCCACGCCAAAGTCGGCCTTGCCGCTGGCGACAGCCTCGCCCACGGCCTTACCGTAGATGGGATAGTGCGTACGGGTGTGGCTGTAGGTGCCGCAGTCGAGCACCTTGTAGCCAGCCTGCTCCAGGCGGTCGGCCAGATAGATCTTCTCGTCCGTAACGATATGGTCGCAACCGATTGCGATGGTCTTCTTCATCAGAACGTCCTTTCGTCTGAATTCACAAGTTGAGATAGAAGTTCGAGTTCTCGGTGGCTCTCGTTAGGCCATCTTGTTGAGCATGTCGACACGGATCTGGTGACGGCCGCCGGCGTACTGGGCGCGCAGGAACTCGCGGGCGATCTTCTTGGCGACCTCGGTGCCCACAACGCCCGGGCCCATGGTGACCATGCGCGAGCCGTTGTGCTCGCGGGTCATGTAGGCGGAACGCTCGTCGGAAATGTTGGCGACGACCATGCCCTTGATCTTGACGGCGGCCATATAGGAGCCGACGCCGTACTTATCGAATGCGAAGCCCTGGGAATCCTTGTGCTCCAGCAGGTCCTTGGCAACGGCGGTCGCGGAATCGACAAAGTCCGCAGCAGGGGTCTCGGAATAGTCGACGACCTCGTGACCGTCAGCGATGAGCATCTCCTTGATGGACTCCTTCATCGACATACCGTCGGCATCGGAAGCGATTACAACCCTCATGACATCCTCCTTGAGAGATACGCAGGTGCGTAGTTTCTGTTTGGAAGTGTTGAATCGCGCTCAGGTCCGGGCATCTGAATGTGCGGTTCTTCACTGTTCATGTTTATTTGAACACATTCGAACATAGGTTGCAACCATTATTTGTTTAACTTTGTTCTTTTTTGAACAAATACCGTTTACGGTTGATTGCCGACCGTTTGAGCCCGGCGCAGACGTAGCGACCATGTGTTCAACAAACAAAAGGGCGGTCGAGAACGTGTCTCGGCCGCCCTTCGGCGGTATGCCCCAACAAATGCGGCTGTTTTAGTTACTCGGACTGCCCACCCTTTTTGGTGTGCTTGGACGGAGTACTCAGAAAACGGCCCGTCAAATAGCTCGCTGGACCGGAAATATCGATTCCCAGCAACGTGTGCCCCAGCCACAAAAACGCTGCGAGCACCAGCAATGGGATAACGCACGAGGTCACGATCATCACGATGACGCCTTCGATCAAATCGGTCACCTGCTGCACGATCTCATCGGTCATTTGCTTGGCACCACTGGTTACCGACGTGACCAGGCTCGAGGCACCGTCGGCAAGCTGTTCAAGCACGTTCTTGGACTCTGTGGACTCGGTCTTTTTCTTGCTTGCTTTGGAGCTGTCGCTATCTGCCGCACTCGCAGCGTCGGCCGCCTTTTGCTCGGCTGCCTCGATGCTCACTCGATACGTTTCGTCGACCTTTTGCGACACCCATACGCTTGCAGGCACCAACGCCATGCCGATCACGGCAACCACCAGCACGCGCGTCGCCGCACGGCGCAGGACGGCACTCGTGCTCCAGCGCCCGTGAATGCCGAGCGACACCGCAAAGAGCACCAACGCAAGCGGGATTAAGATGCCCAAGCCAACTGACCACAAAATCGTGAGCAAATATTTCTCTAGGTATAGCACGGCAAGCACGATACCAAGGTTGCCTGAAAGCTGCGCGAGCTGCTCGGCGACCGGCGTTCCCGTATCGCCCGGCAGCGCCGTGATGCCCGCAGACAGCGCCACGCACGAGGTCGTGAGTGCCAAAACGTTGCCCTTCTTTTGATCGATGACCTCGATGGTGGAGTCCCAAGTTTTGGTATCGGCGAAATGCGGACGAGCTACAAAGCCCGACAGCAGCGCCAGTACCACGAGCACAACGATAAAGCCAATCTGCAGCTTTTTGTTTGCGCACACGACATCGGACAGGCTGGGCTGCAGCTCGGCCACCGTTGTGTGCTCGGTTATCTGAACCGTACGCGCATGGGCCATCTCGCGCGCGTCTCTCTTTTGGATCGATCCGTTGTCCGGCATTTGGATACCTCCTCAGTCCGGTCAGTATTGCGGATGGAAGTATACCCAGCCAGCGAAAAACCGAACGGCAGGAGGCGCAACAGGCTGCTGCATGACCCGCTCGCCACGAAACTGGCTCATCTACTACGTTTGTCCGCCTATCCCCGACCATGCCACATGGCGCAAAAACAAAACCGCAGGTAGAACGCTTGCGATTTTTCTTGAAACGCGGGTATGGTCGGGGGTGCCGGCTTAAACGTAGTAGATGGGCCAGTTTCGTGGCGAGGGCTGCCAACTGATCTCCCGGGGACGGAGGAAAACGGCTCATTTTGGGCTGTTGGTCCCCATTTCACCGCAACTTAGAGAGTGGGAAAACAGAAAAAGCCCCGCCGAATGCGCGGCAGGGCTTTTGGAAGGGGATCTGGTTGTGGGCGCGCGATTAGGCGAGCTTGGCCTCGAGTTCAGCGATGCGCTTGTAGGCATCGATGGTAAAGCGGGTCTGCTTCTCCAGGATCATGGTGGTCATAAGGGTGTCCTGAGCGTGAGCCATGATGAAGGTCATCTCCATCTCGCCGCCGCCGGCCTCCTGCGAAAGCAGCTTGGTCTGCGTGTCGTGGGCACCGATGAGCGCATCGCTGGCATCCTTGTGCAGCTGCTCGGCCTTCTCAAAATCACCCTCGCGAGCAGCATCGAGCGCTGCAAGCAGATCGGTCTGGGCGTCACCTGCGTATGCGACAATCTCGAATCCAACCATCGAGATTTCTTCTTTGGTTGCCATATTGCGTTCCTTTCACATATGAACCAACGGAGAGCATCGCGTCCGGGCATACGCGCTGCGCTGTGTATGACAGAAACAATAACATTCAAACAAAAAAGAACAATACAAACCGTTATTTCGAGCCGTGAACGGTCTATTTTCACCCGTGAACGGTTTTCAAACCATTTCGAACAATATCAAACATGATTAGCGGAAACCTAAACAGGACCGCACCCTAACGCAAATCGCGCACCGTATCGCCCTCTACGAGCACGCCGGGGATCAGCATGTGCTCCACGCCAGACGCAACCCCCTCGGCGCCGGCAATCTTGTCAACCGCCCACATGCCGACGCGCTTGTTGTCGAAGCGCACGGTGGTCAGGCGACAATCGGGCACGATATCGCCCAGACTATCGTCAACACCCACCACGCTCACGTCCTGGGGCACGCGCTTTCCGCGCGACTCGAGCCCGCGAATGCAGCCGTAGGCCATGGCGTCGTTGGAGGCATAGATGGCAGTACAGGTCGGATCGTCCGCCAGAGCCTGACCTGCGGCATACCCACTTTGAGCCGTCCAATCGCCACGGACGAGTCGCGGCGGCTCAATACCATGTGCGCGCAATGCCTCGCGCCAGCCCTCCTCCCGCTGCATGCCCGAAAGCGAGCGCTCGGGACACGAGATAAAGTGCACGGTCTTGTGCCCCTGCCCCAGCAAGTACTCGACAACCTGGCGCGAGCAATCGAACTGGTCGTTATCGACCGTCGAGCACAGCGGGTGCTCCAGCATGGTAACGAGCACCGTCTGCATACCGGGCAGCGGCTCAAAGGTGCCAAAGTCCGCCGGCATGCGGTTCATGATCACAACCATACCGTCCACCGGCAGCGCGCTCATACGCGATGATGCGCCCTCGAGGGTATAGGGGTGTCCATCTACTTTAGTAAGGGTGATGGCATAGCCGTGTTTGTCGGCGGCGGCGGCAAAGCCTTCCATGCGGTCGAGGTTGCCGGTACCGGTAATGTTGAACATGGCGACGCCGACAGTCTTAAACTTACCGCGACGCAGCGACCGGCCGGCAAAGTTAGGACGATAGCCAAGCTCGCGCATGGCGGCGCGTACCCGCTCCTTGGTCTCGGGGCGCACGCTGGGCGAATCGTGCACGGTGCGCGAGACTGTCTGTTCCGAGACGCCCGCGAGGCGCGCCACATCCTTAACGGAAACCGATTTTTTAACAGCGGCCATAGGTCGATCTTTCTATGTCAACGATGCCATTAGTGGCACCCTACGCAGTCATTTTTAACGCCTTCAAGTATATCCAACGCCTCCCCCACCATACGCTCACCACCCAAAACCTACCGTTCACCGACATTTTTGCTTCCCCGAACGGCTTTTGTCGCCCAAATGTTAACGTTGCCATTGCACAAACACAGAGCCACCGGGCGGCTCAAACGTTTACGCGCAAGGAATCGACGGTCCACAGGCACAGGGGCCACCGGTTCGCATCTTTTTTTGTGTCACAAAATGGCAACGTCAACATTTTGGCAAACAAGGTCCAAACGTTACCATCGTTGCTAACCCACCGACTCTTAGGAGCTTTGCATGGAGCAACTCATCGCCACCATCGAAAAGGGCCAGCCCCTTTTCAACGCGATCGCCCGCAACAAGTACCTCAAGGCGATCCGCGACGGCTTTATCTCCGTCATCCCCATCATCATCTTCTCGTCCATCTTCTGCCTGGTGGCCTCGGTCCCCAACATCTGGGGTTTCTACTGGCCCGACGACATCAACAACGCCCTGTGGAAGTGCTACAACTACTCCATGGGTATCCTGGCCATCGCCTGCGCCGCCACCACGGCCAAGCACTTCGCCGACGCTCAGAACCGCGATCTGCCCAAGAACAACCAGATCAACTTCATCTCCTGCATGTGCGCTGCCATCATCGGCTTCCTGCTGCTCTCGAGCGACACGATCTCCACGGACGCCGCCAGCGGCTTCAACACCACCTACCTTGGTTCCAAGGGCCTGCTGACCGCCTTCATCGCTGCGTTTGTGACCGGCATCATCTACAAGTTCTTCATTAAGCGCAACATCACCGTCAAGATGCCCGAGCAGGTTCCACCCAACATCTCGCAGACCTTTAAGGACATCATCCCCTTCTCCGTCTGCATCACCGTCTTTTGGGTCTTTGACATCGTCTTCCGCTCTGCCTTTGGCTTCTGCTTTGCCCAGGGCGTCATCCAGGTGTTCCAGCCCTTGTTCACCGCTGCCGACGGCTACATCGGCCTCGCTGTGATCTACGGCGCCATGAGCCTCTTCTGGTTCGTCGGTGTCCACGGCCCCTCGATCGTCGAGCCTGCCATCGCCGCCGCCCTCGTTGCCAACATGACCGACAACCTGGCTGCTTACCAGGCCGGCCAGCACGCCTCCGCTGTCCTGACGCAGGGCGCCCAGTACTTCGTCGTCTGCATGGGCGGCACCGGCGCCACGCTCGTCCTCGTCTTTATGTTCTGCTTCCTGGCCAAGTCCCAGGAGATGCGCGCCGTCGGTAAGGCCTCCATCGTCCCGGTCTGCTTCGCCGTCAACGAGCCGCTGCTGTTCGCCGCGCCCATCGTGCTCAACCCCGTCTTCTTTGTCCCGTTTGTCTTTGCCCCGATCGCCAACGTCTGGATCCTCAAGGTCTTTATCGACTTCCTGGGCATGAACGGCTTTATGTACACCCTGCCCTGGACCGTCCCCGGCCCCATCGGTACCATCATGGGCCTGGGCTTCCAGCCGCTCGCTTTTGTGATGCTCGCCATCATCCTGGTCGTCGACTTCCTTCTGTACTATCCGTTCTTCCGTGCCTATGACGCCCAGAAGTGCGCCGAGGAGGCCGAGATCTCCCAGGAGGAGCTCGCCGCCAAGAACGCCGAGAAGGCTGCCAAGCTCAACGACGCCTTCCAGGGCAAGGCCGATGCCAAGAGCGTTGCCGACGGCGCTGCCGCCGAGGCCGTAAAGACCGATGCCGCTCCCGCTGCAGCCCCCGCCGCCGAGGCCACGGCCGCCAGCGACCTCAACGGCAAGCGCGTGCTCGTGCTCTGCCAGGGTGGCGGCACCTCGGGCCTGCTCGCCAACGCGCTGGCCAAGGCCGCCAAGGAGCGCGGTATCGACCTGGAGACCGCTGCCGACGCCTATGGCAACCACGTGGACATGCTCCCCGACTTTGACCTGGTCGTCCTGGCCCCGCAGGCCGCAAGCTACCTGGCCGACCTGCAGAAAGACTGCGAACGCGTGGGCAACAAGTGCGTCGCCTGCCGTGGCAAGCAGTACATCGAGCTCTCCCAGAACGGCGACAAGTCTCTCGCCTTCGTCTCCGAGCAACTCTCGAAGTAAGTAACGCTCAGGGCCAGCCGACCATCCAAGACCGGCTGGCCCTTCGATTTAGACGATTGGATCATCATGTCCGTTAACCCTGCTAGCGTCACCAACCCGCCCGCGCAGTTTCCCGAGGACTTTGTCTTTGGCGGCGCCACCGCTGCCTACCAGGTAGAGGGCGAGACCCGTACTCACGGTAAGGGCAAGGTTGCCTGGGACGACTTCCTGGAGGCCCAGGGGCGCTTCTCCCCCGATCCCGCTTCCGACTTCTACAACCAGTACCCTGTCGATCTGGAGCTGTGCGAGGAGTTCGGTATCAACGGCATTCGCCTCTCCATCGCCTGGAGCCGCATCTTCCCCAACGGTACCGGCGAAATCAACCCCGAAGGTGTGCAGTTCTATCACGATCTCTTCGCCGAGTGCCACAAGCACCACGTTGAGCCGTTTGTCACGCTGCATCATTTCGATACGCCGCTGCCCCTCTTTGAGAAGGGCGATTTCCTCAACCGCGAGACCATCGATGCCTTTGTGGACTTTGCCACCTTCTGCTTTAAGGAGTACGCCGACCAGGTAACCTACTGGTTCACCTTTAACGAGATTTGGGCCGATGCCTCCAACACCTACATCGAGGGCACCTTCCCCGGTGGCGTCAAGGCGCATCTGGCCGAGGCTTTCCAGTGCGAGCACAACATGATGCTTGCCCACGCCAAGGCCGTGCTGGCCTTCCACAATGGCGGTTTTAAGGGCAAAATCGGCGTCATCCAGTCGTTGGAGTTTAAGTACCCGCTCAACGAGAACGACCCCGCCGACATCAAAGCCGCCAACAATGAGCACGTGTTGCAAAACCAGTTTTTGCTCGACGCCACCTTCCGCGGCGACTACGCGCCCGACACCCTCGAGTGCGCCAACCGCCTGGCTGCCGTCTCGGGCGGCACCATCGAGATCCTGGACGAGGACCTCGAGATTATGCGCGAGGCCGCGCTCTACAACGACTACCTGGGCGTTAACAACTACCAGTGCCGCTTCCTCAAGGCTTACGACGGCGAGAACGACCTGCACCACAACGGTACGGGCGAGAAGGGCACCGGCCGTTGGCGCGTCAAGGGTATTGGCGAGCATGTGAACAAGCCTGGCATCCCCACCACCGACTGGGACTGGATCATCTATCCCGAGGGTCTGTTCGATCTGCTCGTCTACATTAAGCAGCGCTACCCCAACTACAAGCAGATCTTCATTACCGAGAACGGCATGGGCTACAAGGACCCCTACAAGGACGGCTTTGTGGACGACCAGCCGCGCATCGACTACATCGAGCAGCACCTGCGCTGGCTGCTCAAGGCCATGGAGGTCGGCGTCAACGTGGGCGGCTACTTCCTGTGGAGCCTGCAGGACCAGTTCTCCTGGACCAACGGATACAACAAGCGCTATGGCTTCTTCTACGTTGACTTTGAAACCCAGAAGCGCACGCCCAAGGCAAGCGCCTACTGGTATAAGCACGTGGCGCAGACCCGTCGTCTGGACTAGCGGCTGGCGGGGCTGCCCGCCCACACAACCTGTCCCCATTTCTCAGCCGGGGGCGGCACGTCACACAGCGCGCCGCCCCCGGCCTTTTGTTTTTGTTCGACCTGGGGGCCGTTTGTCTCGATCTGTAACATCTAGCCGAGTTTTTCGGTCCTAACTGTTACAGATTGAGATGAACAGGATTGCTCTTTCCGAAGAATCTAAATCTGTAACACGTAGCCCGCTTTTGACCGTCTACCTGTTACAGACCGAGACAAACGGAGTAGGACCTAACCCCGTATGTCCCTAACAGTCGAGCGTTCGACCAACGTACTCGGCACATGAATCGCCTCGATAGACGAGTTCTCTCCAATCGCCGCCTCAAACGCAAGCTTACCGACACCGCGCAAATCAAATCGCAGCGTCGTCAGCCGATTGTGAGGAACAAGTCCCTCGAGTGCGTCGTCGATACCAACCACGCTCACGTCGTCGGGCACGGACAGGCCCGCGTTCTCGAGCGCGGCGATAACGCCCAGCGCCATCTGGTCATTTGCCGCAAGCACGGCAGTCGGCGCCTGCGACCCGCCGGCAAGCACCTCGGCCGCAATCCGCTCGCCCATGGCGTACCCACTGTCCGCACTCCAATCGCCACGCAGCATCGGAGCGGCATCGACATGAGCACGACCCAGCGTATCGCGCCAACCGGCCTCACGAAAACGCGAGGAAATCGAGCTTTCCGGACCCGCCACAAACCGCATATTCGAGTGACCATGTTCCAGCAGATAATTGGTCAACAGCTCGCACGAACCATACTGGTCGGAGTCGATCGTCGTGCAGCGCGGATGCGCATACATGGACAGGATGACCGTTCGCACTCCCGGCTGGGGAACAAACTCCTCAAAATCGGGAGCCATGCGGTTCATGTTGAGAATCATGCCGTCGACGGGTCGCTCGACCATGCGGCGCGAGGCATCGGTAAGTGCATAGGGCTTGTCGCCGCCCATCTCGATCATAGTGACGGCAAAATCGTGCTCGCGCGCCGCTTGCATGATACCCTCAAGCGTCGCCAGGTTACCGACACGTGTGATGTTGTACATGCACAGGCCAATAGAACGATACGACCCGCCGCGCAACGCCGCTCCAGCAAAATTGGGACGAAAGCCCAGCTCTTCCATGGCGGCCAGCACACGCTTGCGCGTCTTTTCCGTCACGTTGGGCATACCGTTGACCACGCGAGACACAGTCTGGCGGCTCACGCCAGCGAGCGCCGCAACCTCTGCCGCGCTCGCCGAACGACCATTCCTTGTCTGCTGAGCCATGCCTTCCACGCTAACCTGCTTCCCAACTATTCCCCGCGCCCATGGCGCATCGTACATACATTGATAACGTGCTCATGATACCCGAGCCACATACCACAACATGAAAACTTCTGTCAATCAAAACCGCTTACCGAACAAATACAACCGTTCGCGGCTGTTTGAAGTTGTTTTGTTTCTATACATCCCAGCCGGATGTTAACGTGCTCATTGTCAAATGTTCACGTGCTCATTTTGGTTCTAATCATTTTAAGATAGTGTTTATCGGGCTTTTTCACCGCTGAACGCTAACCAGGGAGCCTCCTGAGCGCAAACGCACAATATCGAACAGCGAGACGAGAGGGTGTATGCATATGTCTTTGCTAAACCGCGTGCAGCAGCTGCCGAAGGGCTTTGTTTGGGGCGCCGCAACCGCCGCGTACCAAACGGAAGGTTCCACGAAGGTGGCAGGCAAGGGTAAGACCATGTGGGACGATTACCTTGTCGCCCAGGGTCGCTTTTTGCCCGACCCGGCCAGTGATTTCTACAACCGCTACGAGGAGGATATCCGCCTTTCTGCCGAGCATGGACTCAACGCCATCCGTGTGTCCATCGCCTGGACCCGCATCTTCCCCAACGGCGACGATGCCGAGCCCCTCGCCGAGGGCGTTAAGCACTACCACGAGCTGTTCGCCTGCTGCAAAAAGTATGGCGTCGAGCCCTATGTGTCCCTGCATCACTTTGACTCCCCCGCCGCCCTGTTCAACCAGGGCGACTGGCTCAACCGCAAGACCGTCGACGCCTATGTGCGCTATGCCGAGTTCTGCTTCCGCGAGTTCCGCGAGGTCAAGAATTGGTTCACCATCAACGAGCTCATCAGCCTCTCGCACTCCCAATACATCCAAGGCAACTTCCCGCCCAACCATCACTTTGATGTGACGAGCGGCATCCAGAGCCAGCACAACGAGCTCGTTGCCCACGCCCGCGCCGTCAACCTGTATAAGGATCTTGACGAGACCGAGCACCTGGGCGGACGCATTGGCATGGTCAACGTCCTGACGCCGGCATATCCTGCCACCGACTCGCCCGCCGACCAGCACGCCGCCGACCTGTACAACGCCTTCTACACCGACTTCATCATGGACGGCGCCTTCCTGGGTCACTACTCCGCGCGCACCCTCTCACTCATCAACGAGATTCTGCGTGCCAACAACGCCACACTTACGGTTGAGGACAGCGACATGGAGGAGCTCGCCAAGGCGGCGCCCCGCAACGATATGTTCGGCCTCAACTACTATCAGTCGGCGTTTATCGCCGCCTACGATGGCGAGTCCACCAACAGCTTTAACGGCACCGGAGACAAGGGCACCTCGTGCTTTAAGTTTAAGGGCGTCGGGCAGCAGGTCGATATGCCGGGTATCCCCACCACCGACTGGGATTGGCTCATCTACCCGCAAGGCCTCTACGACACGCTCAAGCACATCAGCGCCACCTATCCCAACCTCCCCGTCATCTATATCACCGAAAACGGCCTGGGCCACAAGGACCCCGAGCCCGACGCAAACGGCATCGTCGCCGATCCCGAGCGCATCGACTTTGTCGACCAGCACATGGAGAAGGTGCTCCAGGCGCGCGCCGAGGGCGTCGACGTCCAGGGCTACTTTATCTGGAGCCTGCAGGACCAGTTCTCGTGGGCCAATGGCTATAACAAGCGCTACGGCCTGTTCTACATCGACTTCGACACGCAAAAACGCTACATCAAGCAGTCGGCACTCTGGTATAAGGAGCTCGCCGACACCATGGCGGACGCGCAGTAGCGCATCGCCTCGCTTTCTCCCGAGAAGGGAGCGGCCCTATGCGATACAAACCCAGCCGCTCCCCTCTCTCCCCCTGGGACCGACCCCGCCTGCACCCGGGCTTTTAGCAAGCGGGAGACCATATAGGTTTTCAACGTCCATGCCATTAAGATTTCATGCAAAGAGGAGCGTGAACTATGGAATCGATCGTTAAGTTCTTGGAGAAAGGTCAGCCGTACTTCGACAAGGTCTCTAAGAACATCTACCTTCAGGCCATTAAAGACGGCTTTTTGGCAGCAATGCCCATCATCCTGTCTTCTTCTGTCTTCCTGCTTATTTCAACCCTGCCGGGCGTTGTCGCCACGGTCGGCGGCTTTACGCTGCCCGACTGGTGGAACGTCGACGTCGTGAACTTCTGCAACAAGGTTTACAACTTCACGATGGGCGTCGTGGGCATCATAGTCGCCGGCACCACCGCAAGCGCGCTGACCGGCTCCAAGAACCGCCGCATGCCTGCCGGCAAGGCCATCAACGCCACGAGCACCATGGTCGCCGCCATGTGCGCTATGCTCATCTTGGCCGTTACCCAGACGAGTGCCAAGATCGACGGCGCCGATGTCTCGGTGTTCTTTACCGACAACATGGGCACCAAGGGCCTGCTGAGCTCCTTTGTCGCCGCATTTGCCACGGTCAACATCTATGCCTTCTGCATTAAGCGAGACATCACCATCAAGCTGCCCAAAGAAGTCCCCGGCGCCATCGCCCAGAACTTCCGCGACATCTTCGCCTTCAGCTTCTCCATCCTGTTTGTCGCCGTCATCGACATTATCTGCCGCACCTGCTTGGCCGTCCCGTTTGCCAACGTCATCTCCACGCTGGTGAGCCCGCTGTTCGCCGCTGCCGATTCCTACGCCGGCCTCGCCCTCATCTGGTTCATGATCCCGCTGTTCTGGTTCATGGGCATCCACGGCCCCTCGGTCGTTAAGCCTGCCCTCAACGCCGCGCTGTTTGGCAACATCACTACCAACCTCGCCACGCTGCAGGCCGGCGGTCACCCCGCCCTCGCCCTGACCGAGAACTTCGGTAACTACATCGGCGAACTCGGCGGCACCGGCGCCACGTTCATTGTCCCGATCATCTTCCTGCTCTTTATGCGCTCCAAGCAGCTCAAGGCCGTCGGCAAAGCCTCTGTCGTACCCGTGATGTTCGCCGTCAACGAGCCGCTGCTGTTCGCCGCGCCCATCATCCTCAACCCGTACTTCCTGATCCCGTTCCTGTTTGCCCCCGTGGCCAACGTCCTCATTGGTAAGTTCTTCATCGACTTTTTGGGCATGAACGGCTTTATCTATGCCATGCCGTGGGCACTCCCCGGACCGATCGGCACCTTCATCGACACCAACTTCCAGCCGATCTCTCTGGTCCTGGTTGTCGTCCTGCTGGTCGTTGACTTCTTGATCTACTACCCGTTCTGCAAGGCCTACGACAACGTCCTGTGCAAGCAGGAGGCCGAGACCCTGGCCGAAGAAGAGGCCGAGGAGACCAAGGCCGTCAAGACCGCTGCCGCCCCCGCCGTTGAGGCTCCCGTTGTCGAGACCGCTTCTGCCACTGAGGCCTCCGCAGCTCCGTCCGCCCTTAAGGGCAAGGACCTGAGGGTTCTGGTTCTGTGCGCTGGCGCCGGCACCTCTGCACTGCTCGCCAACGCGCTTAAGGAAGGCGCCGACGAGCTGGGCATCGACATTACCGCCAACGCCGGTGCCTACGGCAGCCACTACGCCATCATGGACCAGTACAACGTCATCGTCCTGGCTCCGCAGGTTCGCACCTATTACAACGAGATGAAGGCCGACACCGACCGCCTGGGCATCACGCTGCTGTCGCCCAAGGGCAAACAGTACATCGACCTCACTAAGGATCCCAAGGGTGCCGTCAACTGGATCGAGGAAAACCTCGAGGCATAAGACGCTGACGCCACCTGCCGCTCGCAGAAAATAATGGCCCGTGCATCAATGTGTGATGCGCGGGCCATTTTGTTTAGACCGCACCCGTCCTCCTGTTCATCTCAATCTGTAACATCTAGCCGAGTTTTTCGGTCCTAACTGTTACAGATTGAGATGAACGCACAGGCCAATCCTCTCAATCTCGATCTGTAACATCTAGCGGGCTATTTCGCCTCCACCTGTTACAGATCGAGACAAATGGAATAGGCGGGGCCGAATTGTCTAAATCTGTAACACTAAAACCGGTTTTGAGCGTCTGGTTGTTACAGATTGAGATGAACGAGCCGAGCACGTCTACGCCCGCAGGTCCTTTACGCTGGAACGCTCGACCAGCACGCCCGAGACGAGCGTACGGCTTCTGGAGCTCGGGGCTTCCAGACCTGCGACGACCTCGTTAAGCGCACGGATGCCCAGCTCGCGATGGCGAAACTTCACTGACGTCAGAATCGAGTTGGGGATCGTCTTGTAGAGCTCGTCGTCGAAGCCGATCACGGACACGTCGTCGGGCACACTGAGCCCTTTGTCACGTAGAGCCACCATCACGCCGTTTGCCATGCAGTCGTTAGCAGCGAGGACCGCCGTGCAATCGGGTTTATCGGCAAGCACAAGGCCCGCGGCATAGCCACTATCCGCATTCCAATCGCCTTGCAGAGGCTCGGGCGGCTCAATGCCACGCGCCTCGAGTGCCGCACGCCAACCTTTCATACGGCACTGGCTCGACAGCGACTCTTTCTTACCCGAAACGAAATACACGTTCTTGTGCCCGTGATTCAAGAAGTACTCGCACGCCATGCGCGCGCCGCCCTCTTGGTCGTCACTGACGGTGGAGCAGGTAGGATGCTCCATCGGCGTGATAATCACCGTCTTGAGGTCTTTCGGCGCCTCAAAGGTATCAAAGTCATCGACCATCTGACGCAGGTTGAAGATCATGCCATCAACAGGCAGCTGCGACATTCTGCGCGCCGCATCGGCAAGGGTCATCTTCTCCCCTGCGCACTTCTTAATCATCGTGAGCGCAAAGCCTCGCTCTTCGGCGGCATCGGCGATACCGTCGATCATGTCCACGGCACCGCCCGACAAGTGGAACAGCGCCACGCCGATGCACCCGTAACGGCCCATCTTGAGCGAACGCGCGGCAAAGTTGGTTCGAAACCCGAGCGTCTCCATTGCGGAATGGACCTTATCGCGTGTCGACTCGCGCACGCTATCGGGCTCGTTGATCACGCGCGACACCGTCTTGAGAGAAACACCCGCGGCAACTGCCACATCATTCATTGAGACATTTTTCTTGTCCATCGTTGCCACCACTTCTCCCGTCGGTTTCCTGTCGCTCGTTTTCTGCGTTCTAGCATACACTACCTGCCCGACTGACAAATCAGCCGTTTATCGGACAATATCGACCGTTCACCTGTAAATCCTTGTTGCTCTTCCAAGAATGTCTTACGTTGTCATTAACGAAATGACAACGTTGTCATTTCGCAATGCCTTCCTTAAGCAGGAAGGTTTCCGGGCAGTCCTGACCATCCATCGACGACCAGTTCCATCCACATGCATCGCGCATCAAGCAGCAAAGGAGCTCTATGGACGCCATCGTAAAGATGCTCGAAAAGCATCAGCCGTTCTTTGAGAAGATCTCGAGGAACATCTACCTCCAGGCCATTAAGGACGGATTCCTTGGGTGCATGCCCATCGTCCTCACCTCTTCGATCTTTCTGTTGATCGCCACCCTTCCTGGCGTAGTTGGCATCACGCTGCCCCAGCCGCTCATCGACTGGTGCAATAAGCTGTACAACTTCACCATGGGCGTCATGGGCATCATGGTTGCCGGCACCACCGCCAAGAACTTCACGGCATCCATGAACCGTCGCATGCCCGCCGGCAAGGTGCTCAACGACGGCTCCACCATGGTGGCCGCCCAGTGCAGCATGCTTTTGCTCGCCGTTACGCAGTTCACCACCAAGTTCAACGGCTCCGAGCTTTCGGTCTTCGACTGCACCAGCATGGGTACGCGCGGTCTGTTCTCGGCCTATATCGCCGCGTTCATTACCGTGTGGGTCTATAAGTTCTGCGTCTCGCGCGATCTGACCATTAAGCTGCCCAAGGAGGTCCCGGGCGCCATCGCTCAGAACTTCCGCGACATCATCCCCTTTGGCGGCGCCGTCATCATCTGCGGCATCATCGATGTCGTCGTGCGCAACCTCATGGGCGTTCCGTTCTCCGAGCTGCTTATCAAACTGCTCTCCCCGCTCTTTACCGCTGCAGAAACCTATCCTGGCCTTATCCTTATCCAGGCAGCCACCGCGTTCTTCTGGTTCATCGGCGTCCACGGCCCCTCGATCGTCCAGCCGGGCATCGACCCCATCCGTCTTGCCAACCAGGCCGAGAACCTGCAGGTTCTGCTGGCCGGTGGCCACCCCGCCCACTCCCTCACCTTTAACATGTCGCTCGTAGGTGAGTTCGGCGGCACCGGCGCCACGTTCATCGTGCCGCTTCTGCTGATTCTCTTTATGAAGTCCAAGCAGCTCAAGGCCGTCGGTAAGGCCTCGATTGTTCCTGTTGCCTTTGCTGTCAACGAGCCGCTGCTCTTTGGCGCTCCCATGATCCTCAACCCCTACATGCTCATCCCCTTTGTTGCCGCCGGCTGCGCCAACGTGAGTGTTGCCAAGTTCTTTATCGATAACGTGGGCATGAACGGCTTCTCCTTCGTGGTGCCTTGGGCCACCCCCGCCCCCATCGGTATCTTCATTACCACGAACTTCCAGCTTATTGCCCTGGTATTTGTCGCAATCATCATCTTGCTGGACGCCATCATCTACCTGCCGTTCTTGAAGGCATACGATAAGCTGCTCTGCGACCAGGAGGCCGAGCGCGCCGCCGAGCTGGGTCTCGAGTCCGATGGTGCTGCCACCATCGCCGCCAGCACCTCTGCGCCCGCCGTTGAGCAGACTACCGCTACCGCAGAGACGACCGCTGCCGCCGTCGACAGCGAGCCCGTCGCCGATCAGCCCGAGCCCGCCGCCGACGCATCCGCTAAGAAGGACGTCGATGGCCTGAAGGTCCTCGTCCTGTGCGCCGGCGCCGGCACCTCCGCCATGCTCGCCAACGCCATCAAGGAAGGTGCCGCACAGACCGGAGAGAACATCGCTTCCTCCGCAGGTGCCTATGGCCAGCACACTGCCATCATGGATCAGTACGACGTTATCGTGCTTGCCCCGCAGGTTCGTAGCTACTACAACGACATGAAGGCCGACACCGATCGCCTGGGCATTAAGCTGCTCGCTCCCCGCGGTAAGGAATATATCGACCTTACTCGCGACCCCGCTGGCGCCATCAAGTGGCTCCGCGAGAACCTCGACTAGTTCCTCCCTCTGTTGGTGCCCGGATCCCCAGTTCGGGCACCTCTCCCTATTCGTATCCCACAGAAAGGATGTCTCATGACCAACCCCATGCAGTTCCCCGACGGCTTTGTGTTTGGCGGCGCCACCGCCGCTTATCAGGTTGAGGGCGAGACGCGCACGCACGGCAAGGGCAAAGTGCCCTGGGACGATTTCCTGGCTGCTCAGGGTCGCTTCTCCCCCGACCCCGCAAGCGATTTCTACAACAAATACCCGGTCGATATCGACCTGTGCCAGCGCTTCGGCATCAACGGCATCCGCGTCTCCATCGCTTGGAGCCGCATCTTCCCCAACGGCACTGGCGAGATCAACCCCGAGGGCGTCGCCTTCTATCACGAGCTCTTTGCCACCTGCAACAAAGCCGGCGTTATCCCCTATGTCACGCTCGATCACTTCGATACGCCCGAGGCCTTCTACCAGGACGGCGGCGAGGGATTCCTGACGCGCACGACCATCGACGCCTTCGTCGATTACGCCAAGTTCTGCTTTGCCGAGTTCACCGAGGTCAAGCACTGGTTTACCTTTAACGAGATTCCCGCGACCGCCGAGGGCAGCTTTATCGTCGGCAACTGGCCGCACGGCGAGAAGTATCGCCTGGACAAGGCCTTCCAGCTCATGCACAACATGATGGTAGCCCACGCCAAGGCTGTCGTCGCCTTCCATGAGGGCGGCTTTGAGGGCGAGATCGGCATTGTCCAGAACCTGGAGCCCAAGTATCCCCTCGACCCCAACAACGCCGCCGACTGCGAGGCGGCTCGCATGGCCGACGTCATCAACAACCGTTGGGTACTCGACGCCACCTTCCGCGGCCACTATGCAGCCGACACCATGGAGGCTGCGACCAAGCTGGCCCATATCGCCGGCGGCGAGCTCGACGTCCGCGACGAGGACATCGCCGCGCTGACCGCCGCGCTCCCCCACAACGATTGCCTGGGCGTCAACACCTACAAGTGCCAGTTCCTGCGTGCCACCGAGGGCGAAAACGACATCAACCACAATGGCACCGGCGACAAGGGCTCCTCGCGCTGGTTCCTCAAGGGCGTGGGCGAGGCATGCGTGCGCGAAGGCGTACCCACCACCGACTGGGACTGGATCATCTATCCCGAGGGCCTCTACGACCTGCTGCTCCGCATTAAGAACGATTACCCCAACTACAAGAAGATCTACATCACCGAGAACGGCATGGGCTATAAGGACGACTTCGAGGACGGCTTTATCGACGACACCCCTCGTATCGACTACATGCGTCAGCACCTCGCGTGGGTCCTCAAGGCCATCGACGGCGGCGTGAACGTCGACGGCTACTTCGTGTGGTCGCTGCAGGACCAGTTCTCCTGGACCAACGGCTACAACAAGCGCTACGGCCTGTTCTACATCGACTTCGAGACCCAGGAGCGCTATCCCAAGGCAAGCGCGTACTGGTACAAGAACATCGCGGAGACCGGCCTGCTCATGGCCTAGTCCCGCTTGCATACCCCCTGTCGGCCGCATGCGAATCCCCCACGGGCTCGCATGCGGCCTTTTTGTTTTTGGTGGGCCCGAGCAGGCCGTCTGTCTCGATCTGTAACATCTAGCAGGGATTTTCGGTCCTAGTTGTTACAGATCAAGACAAACCAGTGACCCGTTCCAACAAAATCTCGATCTATAACACGTAGCCGAGTTTCTCGTTCCTACCTGTTACAGATTGAGACAATAAGACGGTGAAACCAAGGCCTTCCAAGCAGCTACGACGCGCACTTCTATCCTTGGTTTCGGTATCACGAACAAGCTTTCGGTATCATTTCATGGTATTATGATACCGAAAGTATGTTCGTGATACCGAAAGGAACCTCATGCGCCAGTTCGATTACGCCACAGTTCCAGCGGAACTCGAAGCAACTCCAATCACCAACCTCCTTCTCTCGATACGAGAACATAAAGGCAGGCAGCTTGTTCTGAGTCAAGTTAAACCCGAGCTTCTATCGTCCCTTATGGAGGAGGCCAAGATCCAAAGCACCCAATCCTCCAACGGACTTGAGGGAATTGTTACCACCCAAAAAAGACTCAAAGCGATCATGGCGTATTCCGCCAAGCCAAACTCCCGCGCAGAGGAAGAAATCGCCGGATACCGAGATGTGCTTTCGCTTATTCACGAGCAACATGACTCCATTCCCATTACGCCGTCGGTCATTCTGCAACTGCATCGTGACCTTATGGTACACACGGCAATCTCGTATGGGGGCCGTTGGAAAGACAGCGATAACGAAATCGTCTCTATCGACGATCAAGGTAATCGATTTATGCGCTTTAGACCCCCTTCGGCCCTAGCAACCCCGGGGCTTATCGAAGAAGCCTGTCAATCCCTCAACGATGCTTTATCTCGCCAAGTCTGCGACCCCCTCCTTATATCATTCCGCTTCATCTTCGATTTTGTCAGCATTCATCCCTTCAACGATGGCAATGGCAGGATGAGCCGACTCCTCACAACGCTGTTGCTCGAAAAGACCGGATACGACGTTGCGCGTTACATCAGCATCGAACGACTCATAGAAGACAACAAGGCGCTTTATTACAACGCACTCGCCGCTAGCTCCACCGGATGGAATGAAAATCAAAACACGGAGGCACCCTTTATCCGTTTCATGCTCGGAACCACTTTGGCGGCCTACCGACAGCTCGAGGAGCGCACCTTGGTAAGATCCAGTCTCCGCCCCGTGTCGAAGCAAGACCGAATCGCCGTTCTATTTCAGCAAAGACCCGGCGTCATAAAGAAATCCGACATCCAGTCCAATAGCCCCGATATCAGCGAAGTGACGATAAAGCGGACCCTCAGCCAGCTTGTTAGTTGCGGTGCAATCGAAAAAACTGGAGCAGGTCGTTCAACAGGCTACATACTCAAAGACGCCCATGCTCTGGAATTATTCATGCGATCCACAACACCCAATGGCGAACAAGCAGTTACAAAAGAATCCCCAAAGGATAAGTTCCTTGAGCGCATGAACCGAGCCGAGGACGAAAGCAGCGAGGGGCTCTACGAAGACTACGATTCATTCTCAAGGGACATCAGGGCAAAATACGGAATCTAGTCATTTCTCGGAATAACCTCGTTCTTGCTATCCGCGCGCATTTACGCGTCATTTCGTGTCACGATGACGCGCAAAATGACGCGCAAATTTTTACGTGTCATATTTTTTGACGCGCAAATGGCGTTTTAATTTTTACGTCTCATTTTGCGCGCCATTTTGATTCGATAAATCCCCGCGCCGGCAGAGGGCAGAAGTATCGCCTGCAGCGCTAGTTAGCAGATGACCTGGGTGTGCTCCTCGATAGCGGCACGGTCTTCGGCGGCAATGCTAGGCTCGCATACCACAGCGTCCAGGTTCTCCAGACGGCAGAAGGTGTAGAAGTCGCGCTTGCCGATCTTGCTGGAATCGGCGATCAGGTAGCGCGAATCGGCCTTGCTAAAGGCGAGCTGCTGGATGCGGCCCTCGTCCATGTTGGACGTGGACACGTCGCCGTCCAGAATGCCGTTGGCGCCGATAAAGGCCGCGTCAATCCCCAGCGCGCGCAGAGTGTCCTCGGCCGTGGGGCCCACAAAAGCAGCGGTACGGCGACGGTACATGCCGCCCACGAGACACAGATCGCAGTCCTCGCGCTCCTCGAGCAGGTTAAAAACCGAAAGCGAGTTGGTCACGATGCGCAAACGGCACGCCGGCAGCATCGAGGCCATCTGTTCAACCGTGGTGCCCGTGCCCAAAAAGATGGTCGAGCCTTCCTCGATGAGCTCCACGGCACGGCGCGCGATCTGCAGCTTTTCCTCAGCATGCTTGGTGCGCTTTTCGCTGTGCGAGTACTCATGGCGCAGCATCGCATGGGGGCGACCCTGCGCGCTGCGGGCACCGCCGTGCACGCGCTCGATCTCGCCCAGGTTCGCGAGCTCCTCAAGGTCGCGACGGATCGTCATGTCCGAGACACCCAACGCGTCCGAGATCTCCTTGACCGAGACCGTTCCCTGCTCCTCGAGCAGCTGACGAACCCTATCCTGTCGCTCTGCCTTAATCACGATGAGTCCTCGCTGTTCCTTGCGCGCATCAATTCAAACAGTAACGAACAAATTGTATCAGATTCGCGCGGACCAAAAATGAACGCTTCAACTGCGCCTTCATTACTTTTTTTAAGAAAAATACCCCCTGCTTTAGTGGGGTGTAGTGATAATCTCGCCTGTTCGCGCTACAGTTTGTCCGAAATACCTCGATGTTAGGAACCAAATGATCACTTCCGAGCTTTTCGGCACCGCTCCGTGCGGTACCCTCGTTCATCGTTACACCCTCAACGGGCCCGAGATCTGCGTTCGCATTATGGACTATGGCGCCACCGTGCTGGGTATCGATGTGCCCGACATTCCCGGCAACGTGCGCGATGTGGTGCTGGGTTTCGACAAGCTCGAGGATTACTTTGACAACCCCGCCTGCTTTGGCGCGACCATCGGCCCTGTGGCCAACCGCACCGCGGGCGCCACGATCACCATCGATGGCACCGACTGGCACATGCCCGCCAACGAGGGCGCCAACAACCTGCACAGCGATCTTGAGCATGGCCTGCACAAGCGCGTGTGGGATGTTGAACTCGACGAGGTCCATAACGCCGTGCGCATGATCACCTCGCTTGAGGATGGCGAGCTAGGCCTTCCTGGCAACCGCACGTTTACGGCCGTGTTTACCGTGACGCCGACGGGCCGTTTCCGCATCGAGTACGGCTGCGAGAGCGACCGCGCCACCTATGTGTCCATGACCAACCACACGTACTTTAACCTTGCCGGTCACAACGCCGGCATGGACTGCGAGCACTTCTTTGTTGCCAACGCTGCCCACTACCTGCCCATCGACGAGCAGAACATCCCCACCGGCGAGATTACCCCGGTCGAGGGCACGCCGTTTGACTTCCGCGAGCTGCGTCCCGTCGCACCCGGTATGGAAGCCGACGATCCGCAGATTAAACAGGCCCGTGGCTACGACCACTGTCTGTGCATCGGCGGCTACCAGTACGGCCGCAACCTTCGCCGCGCCCTGCATGTTGAGGAGATGTGGACTGGCCGCGAGATGGATTACTACACCACCGCCCCGGGTGTGCAGCTCTACACCGGCAACTGGCTGGGCGACGAGCACGCCAAGGACGACGCCAACTATGGCTGGGGCGCCGGCTTTGCCCTCGAGGCCGAAATGTACCCCGACACGCCGCACCACGTGCTGTTCCCCCAGGGCATCGTGGGCCCGGGTCACCCCTACAGCAATGTGATCGAGTATCACTTCATGAGGCACTAAGTCCACTACGCGACATATCGCGCATCAACGCCCGCCGGCAGCACCGCCGACGGGCGCTTTTTCATCCCTAGGGCTCAATTTCGCTGTCACTGCATGAGTGGCATATCAAAACTATGCCCATTTACTACGTTTAGTCAGAGATGCTCGACCATGCGCCGGGTTTTGTGAAATTCGCAAGCCGTCTACCTGCGGTTTTGTTTTTCTCAAATTCGGCATGCTCGGCGATAGCAGATAAAACGTAGTAAACGGGCATAGTTTTTGACAGGCAGCATCGCGTGCATCCCTCGCGAGGGCAAAATGATCCGTTTTCCTCCGTCCCCAAGGGATCAGTTGAGCAGATTGTCGATGGGGTCGGGGTTGGAGTTGGGGAGGTAGCGAATTTCCAGCTCTATGCCGAGCTCTTGCAGCTCTTTGAGGGCAGCAACATCCTCGTCGTCTACGGCGACTGCAGGCGTTACGGGACGCTTGCCCTCCCTTGCCTGCATGTGGCCGATGCTGATCTTGGTGATAGGCACGTCACCCTTCACCAGCGCCAGCGCATCCACGGGCGACGCTACCATGATCAGGATCCATTGGCGCGGCGTTGCCGCATGAATAACGTCAATCGTCCTTTGCACCGAGAAGAACCGCGTCCAGACGCCCTCGGGCGCCGCCACCCTCATGGGTGCCCATTGGCGCGAATCCGCCTCGATTTCATCGTTGACGATTAGGACAAGGTTGGAGCCCACGGCTTCGTTCCACAGCTCAACGTCTTGTCCGTAAATGAAACGGTCGTCAATGCGTGTGAGAAGAATCTTGGGTTGAGCCATGGCAGCCCCATTCTGTTTGAGACCCGTAAGAGCAAGACATCGCGTCTCCAATATTAGTGCATTTAAAGTGAGAAAAGCCGTCAGAACCCTTGCGTGGATGTGCGATGTCCCGTATCATAGACAGCCGTTGACGCCTCAGTTGCGTCATCACATGGCCGCCAGCGTAGCTCAGTTGGTAGAGCACCGCTCTCGTAAAGCGGGGGTCACCGGTTCGAGCCCGGTCGCTGGCTCCATTGCACAAGATAGCCGCCTTCGGGCGGCTTTTTTGTTGCCGATTTTGAGTTCGTGTGCGCCAACCCAAACACAACGCCGCCAGCAACTCCCCTACTCAACAAAAAGCCCCGCCAACCGCGGCCTCCCAAACGGGAAACCGCGATCAGCGGGGTCCAAGCGCGCCCCTCCAAAGGAATCACGCCAGCATGCGAACAGCTCAGCCGAGCGGCGCGTTACTCCTCCCAGTAGGCGTCGGCAAGCAGCTTAAAGCAGATCTTCTTGACCGGCTGCGCGCCGTCGCCCGGGAACTCGAGCGTAGGCATGTGCGGCTCGCCGGCAACGAACAGTGCAAACTTGTCGTCGGCAAGATCGCCGGCGATCGAAGCGTCGGAATCAACCAGATCGTAGTCGTCCTTCTCGTCAAACTCCTGGACCAGCGTCAGGCTGCCCGTAGCGACCTTAAAGGCCTCGCGACCCTCAACATCAATCTGCAGGTCGTGATAGCGCTGATGCGTCTCATAGTGAGCCTCGGCCTCGGGACGCGTCGTGGGAGCCATGACGTTCGCAAAGACCTTGTCGCCCAGAATCGGATGGCTACCGACCTCGAGCTGCGCCGGGTCGTTCTCCTCGAGCCAGTCGATCAGCACGTCGAGGCCCTTGAGCATTCCGCGGTATTCCTCGATATCGCCCAGTGCACCGTAAATCATCTAAATCCCCTCTCGGATCGTTTCTTTGGCAGCTACTCGGCAAACGCGTTACCGACGCTGTTGCCACCCACATACGTCTCGACCAGGGTAAGGTCGGGATTGAACACGACAAAGTCGGCGTCGCGCCCCAGCATAATGCTACCGCACTTGTCGTCCACACGGACCAACAGGAAGCAAGCAATACCGAGGCGCAATCCAAACTCTTACAGCTCGGTTACGACAACACCGTTGTAGACCTCGTCCCAACGGTCCATGACCAGATGGCCGGTCATCGGATCCATGGCATTGAGCTTGCCGCAGGTGTTGGCGGTACGCAGCACCGTCTCGTCGTCCGCGCCAGCAGCGATGGCATGCGCAAAGCCGGCGATGGTGGAGTCGCCGGAGCCAGTGGCGTTAACAGCCGGGATATCGGGCGTCTTGGCGCGGAACGCACGACCGTTGTGGAAGCCCACAGAGCCGGCGGCGCCCATGGACACGACGACCCAGGGAATATCGGAGAAGCGGGCGTCAGAGGCAAGTGCCGCGCGAAGCTCGTCCACATCGTCGGTGGTAAAGCTCGTGCCCAGAAGGCCGTTGATCTCGGTCAGGTTAGGCTTGACCAGCTCGGGCTTGACCTCGGACTTAAGCGCAGCCTCGAGCGAGGCGCCCGAGGTATCGAGCAGCACCTTGGCACCAGCGTTCTCGGCAATGCCCGTAATCTTGGCATAGTAGTCCGCCTCGACGCCGCGGGGCAGCGAGCCCGAGATAGTGACGACGTCGGCCTTGCCCGCAAGCTCGGTAAACTTGGCGGTAAAGGCATCGAGCTCCTCGGGGGCAATTGTCGGGCCGCTCTCGAGCAGCTCGGTCTGGTTGCCGGCGTGGAGGATGTTAAGGCAAATACGGGTCTCGCCCTTGATGGGTACAAAGTCGTTGTTAATACCGTTGGCGTCCATGAGCTCCGCCATGTAGGCGCCCATGTGACCGCCGAGCAGACCGGTAGCAACAACATCGTCGCCCAGCTGGCCCAGGACACGGGCCACGTTGAGGCCCTTGCCGCCGGCGGTCTTTTCGGGCGTCACGCGGTTGACGTCGTCGATAATGAGCTCATCGAGCTGATAGCGCGTATCGACAGACGGGTTCATCGTAACGGTGAGGATCATTTTTAGCTCCTTATCTCGCAGGCTCCTTGTGCCTCGCGATACGAGTCGACAAAACGGAATTACAGAATCTCAATCGTGAACGAGCGAACGACGGTCTCCTTGGGCTTGGCGACAAGGCAGCCGCGCTTGTGTTCAAGCACATCGTCCTCATCAGAGCAGGTCGAAAGGCCGCCCCAAGGCTCAACTGCCACAAAATCGCCCTCGGGCTTGCTCCACACAATGAGATACGGGAAGCCCTCAAAGCTCAGGCGAACGCCCTTGTCCTCCCCCTTCTTGGAAAGCGTGACCTGACGGCTCTCGAGCACGTCAAAGATAGTCTCGGCAAAATCGAAGAGCTCGTGCGACAGCGGCAGGGTCTTTCCCACCATGGGGTTCTTGGAGCGGTTGGCCACGTCGATCAAACCGGTCGAGGGAACGGCGGTGCAAAGCTCCGCGGCCTCGTCCTTCTCAAACCGCAGCTCGTAGTCCGTATAGGCCTCGCCCTCGTCGAGCGGGCACCTAAAACCGGGATGTCCGCCGATAAAGAACGGCATGTCCTCGGTACCCTCGTTGGTCACCTCATAAGAGACGCGCACGGCAGTGCCCTCGAGCGTATAGCGGGCAACGAGCTTAAACGGATACGGATAGTCGCTCAGCAACGCGGCGTTATCCTCCGAAGCCAGGCACATCGCCAACTCGCTCTCGCTTTGGCTCAGCAGCTTCCACTCCTGCTTGCGCGCGAATCCATGACGAGCGAGCTTCACGTGATGTCCGGCAAACGTCATGGCATTGCCATCGCGCAGGCCTCCGCAAATCGGGAAGCAGATCGGCGCCTGACCGGACCATACGGCAGGGTCGCCCTGCCACAGATACTCGCGACCGTCGGCCTCGATTGAGGTGAACGAGCCGCCAGCTGTGGACACCTTAATAGAAATCGAATCGTTGGAAAGAGCGTATTCCATTGCCCATCCTTTCGAACAACTGCTCTGTCATCGCTCGCAAGCACCCATCTCAGTCCTAGCCAAAAGACAAACCTGCACGTTCATCGATGTGTCCGGTATCCCAGCTATCCAACGGGGTACCATATTGACATTGACTTCATTACAGCTGAAAGGCCTTCTTATGCGAACCATCATCCTCTACGCCTCGCGCCATCACGGCAATACGAAAAAGCTCGTGGACGCCATCGTCGAGGCGCACCCCGAAATCGATACCCTCGATGTGAAGTCACTCGGTAAAAACGAGTACCCCGACCTGCACGAATATCATCTAATCGGTGTCGCCACGGGCATCTATTACTCCGAGATCGACAAGGACATGGCACGCGTGCTCACTAACGTGCTGCAGCCGCAGGACAAGGTGTTTGGCCTTATGACCTATGGCGGCAAAAACAAGTGGTACGGCAAGGATATCGATGGCATCTGCCGCATGAGGCAGGCCATCTTTATGGGTGTCTACGGCTGTCCCGGCTTTGATACGTGGGGACCGTTCAAACTCGCCGGCGGTGTCCAAAAGGGACACCCGACCGCTGAGGAAATTAAGGGCGCCGTCGACTTCTTCGACAAGATCGAAGACGAGTATGGCGACATCATCGTCGAAGAGTACGCCAAGCGCGAGAAGCGTCTAGCATACGAGAAGGAGCATCCTGCAGGAGGCCTGGTGGCCGGCGTCAAGCGCACGGCAAAGAAGATCGCTAACAAGCTGTAACTGTGAAGGTGCTTTTGAGCGTTTAACCCATACGGCGGGTCCGAGCAGATTCGGGCCCGCCGTCTTTTTCTATCGCTACTCGGTAAAGGCGTTGCCGACGCTCTGGCCGCCAACATACGTCTCGACGAGGGTGAGCTCGTGGTCGAACACGACAAAGTCGGCGTCGCGACCCGGCATGATGCTGCCGCACTTATCCTCAATGTGCGCGGAGCGTGCCGGCACCTCGGTTGCCATGCGAATGGCGATATCGGCGCTGGCGATGCCCCAGTCGACGATGTTCTTGACGCCCTGGGCAAGCGTGAGCACCGAGCCGGCAATGCTCTTGCCGTCGGCGAGCCAGCACAGGTTGTCCTTCATGATGACGTCCATACCACCACTGGTGTAGCTGCCCTCGGGCATGCCGCCGCAACCCAGGCAGTCGGTGATGAGCACCGTGTGCTGCCAGCCCTTTGCCTGCAGCAGCGCCTTAATGGCGGCAGGGTTTACGTGCTTGCCGTCACAGATGATCTCGGCGTAGGTCTCGGGCGTGGACATGGCAGCGCCCACGACACCGGGCTCACGGTGATGCAGCCCGCGCTGGCCGTTATAGGTATGCGTAAAGCAGCTGGCACCAGCGTTGATGGCGACAATGCACTCATCGTAGGTGGCGTCGGAGTGACCGATGCTGGTCACCACGCCCTTGGCGTTCAGGGCAGCAGCGTAGGCGGCGGCACCGTCACGCTCGGCGGCCATAGCGCTCTTGACGATGCGCCCACCGGCAGCCTCCTGCCACTGGTCGAAGACCTCCTCGGAGGGATCGATCAGATAGGCGGGGTTCTGCGCACCCACGTGCTTCATCGTAAAGAAGGGCCCCTCCAGATAGATGCCCTGGATACGGGCGCCGCAGAAGTCGGGGCCGCGGCCCTCGTCGGCCTGGGCGATGGCGGCGCAGGCATCCTTGATCTGCTCGACGCCATCGGTGAACGTCGTGGGCAGCCAGCTGGTGGTACCGCGACGGGCGAGCTCGGTCGAGCTGATATCGATGCCCTCGGGATCGTTATCGGTAGTCGAGTGGTTATAGAAGCCATGGATGTGGGTGTCGACCATACCCGGCGCGATCCACGATCCCGTGTAGTCCTTAATCTCGCAAGAGGGCTCGTCGGCCTGCCAGGCGCCAAAGACGCCGTCTTCGACCATGAGATAACCGCCCAGCTGCGGGCCTGCCGGCAAGAAGAACTTGTCAGCCTTAATTGCGTATGTGCTCATATGCACTCCTTGCTTCTAAAAGCAGTTGACTGTGGTGATGCTTATACCCAGCTCACGTAAAACAAAAAGCGCCCGCCCGCCGTTATGAGCGGACGGGCGCCCTTACAGGGGGACGCGATTAAGCGGTGAAGGGGTGAATCGTCACGCCCTTGACCACGCGGTTGACCGTGCCGGTGGGGCTCGGCGTATCGGGCGTGTTGCCCACGCGGACGGAGTTGAGCAGGCTGATGGCCTGGGCAAACATCACGAACGGCAGAGCAAGGTAGCCCTCGGGGAGCGCCTCGTAGCCCTTGAAGGTGAAGGACTCGCCCTCGTAGACGGTAGCCCCCTCCTGCTGAACGGCGACGGTGTGCTGAGCGATCTCGTCGCCACCGATCTCGTTAAGGATGTCGATGTCGTACTGACGGGTGTAGGCGTCGTTGTTGACGAAGACGAAGACAAGGGTCTTGTCGTCGACGAAGGACTTGGGTCCGTGGCGATAGCCCATGGAGGTGTCGTAAGAGGTGGCAACCAGGCCGTGAGCAAGCTCGAGGATCTTGAGTTGGCTCTCCTGAGCAAGGCCACCGAAGGAGCCAGAACCCAGGTAGGTCACGCGATTGAAGTCGCCGGCAAGGTAATCGGCGATCTCGGGCTCGCGAGCGATAACCTCTTCGCCCATCTTGGCGATGGTCTCGACCCACTCGGCCTTCTGCTCATCGGAAGCCTCGTCAAAGATGAGGGCGGAGAGCAGGGTCATGCAGGTGTAAGATCCGGTCATGGCGAAGCCCTTGTCGTTGGCGCGCGGGATGAGCAGCGTCAGCGCATTGGGGTCATCGGCGGACTCGACGGCCAGCTTGCCCTCGGGAGCGCAGGTAATGTTGAGGAACTTGACGTTGTGGACGAGCTCCTTGGCGACGGCGACAGCGGCAAGGCTCTCGGGGCTGTTGCCAGAACGGGCGAAGGAGACCACGAGCGTGGGATCCTCGGCGCGCAGGAAGTCGCGCGGGGCGCTCACGATATCGGTCGTGGCGATGGGCTTAAAGTCGTAGAGATCAGTGTTGCCAGCGTGACGCAGGTACGGAGCGCAGGTATCGCCCACGTAGTCAGAAGTACCGGCACCAGTGAAGACAACGGACAGACGGCCCTCGCCCATGGCGCGAGCCTCGGCCAGGAAGGCCTCGATGGCCTCCTTGTTCTCGCGGTAGATGTTGAGCGTATCACGCCAAAGCTCGGGCTGCTGAGCAATCTCGGCCGTGGTGATCTGGGCGCCGAGCTCGGTGAGCTCCTCGACACTCTTCTCGAACATTTCTAATACCTCTCTCTAGAAGTAATCCTCTGACGTGCAATTATACACTTCGGTTGGTTATCTGGTAGTAACCAGTTAAATACAGAGAATCATCATATGGAAACGGTGCGAACACTAGTCGCTACGCTGGTGGTAAACCTTGTATTTAAACTGATCGGCACGAGCAACCGAGAGCGTATACTCCACAACCTCGTTTGACTCGTTATACGTGGTTCTGACCAAATCGAGCACAGGCGAGCCCTCGACAATTTCCAAAAGGTGGGCATCGGTGGGACGGGCTATGCTCGCATAGAACTCCTCTTCGGCCACGCGTATTTTTTGCTGAAAGTCTTGCTCAATCACATCGTAAAGCGGCTTACGCTCCAGCAGCGGTCGCTTTAGGGACATAAATTGACGAACCGGTAGATAGCTGCGTTCGACCATCATGGGCATGTTATCGGCAGAACGAAGGCGCTTGAGCTTAAAAATGCGATCGCCGATACGCAATCCCATATGCTCGGCCAGATTCTTATCGGCCTCCATCTCGCAAAACTCGAGAATCGTGGTCTCGGGGTCGCGACCCATCGCGCGCATCTGCTCGGTAAAGCTGTAGGACTGCATAAGATTGGTTGCTTTTGCCGAACGGTCGGTCACAAAGGTACCGCGACCGTGCTGCCGAACCACCAGTCCTAAACGCTCCAGTTCCTGCAGAGCCAGGCGTACCGTAGTGCGCGAGAGACCATAGCGCTCCGAAAGTTCGCGCTCGGAAGGAATCATGTCACCGGCGCGATATTCATGGTCAATCTTTTCGGTCAGAATATCGACCAGCTGATCGTACAGCGGTTGCTTACGCGCTCCGATCGCCATCCTATCCTCCCATTTTCTCAAACTCGGCTACTACCTAGGGTGTTAAGCATTATCGGTCTGTAACACCAGAATCATCAAGAAAACAAAAGCCGCGCGCTCTTTCGAGCACGCGGCTTTTAACATACACATGGCTTAAGGGGTCGGGGTGTGAGCCGCGTAGGGACACACCCCTCAAGCTAGAGCCTTACCAGATGCTCGGCCAGAGACCAAGCGGGCCAGCGCCCAGGATGCCCAGGACGAAGAGCAGCAGAATGCCCTTGGTCGGGGTCCAGCTGTGCTTAGCGAACATGTAGTAAAGCAGCAGCGTAAGCATAAGCGGGACGAGCTTCGGGACGATAGTGTTGAGGGTGTCGGCAACAGAGAAGTTGACCGGATCCTCGGTAACGGTGCCGTAGGTCACGGACTCCATGCCGTTGCCCAGATCGGTGACGCCGCACTCGACAGCGTTGCCGTCGGCATCGGAAGCGGTAAGGGCGTTGCCGTCCTTATCGGTCATGGCGATGGTACCGGCCTCAGCGGTCTCGGTATCGATGCCCTCCATACCGGTGAAGTTCTCGGCCTCCTTCTCGGAGACGATCACGGTATTGGCGGAGAGGCCACGGGTGGTGCCGTTGGGGATCTGGAGGTTGATCTGGGTGCCACCCATGGTGACGACCAGGCAACCGACGACGAAGACGCCCATGATGGAAGCGGCACGCGTGAAGGCCTGCATGTTGGCGGTCAAAGCATCAATAGCGCTGGTGCCAAGCTTGTAGGACCAGTTCATGAGCCAGAAGCGCAGAGCGAACTGGACGGCGTTGAAGATCACCAGGAAGATGATCGGCGCAGCGGCGTTGCCGTTGATGGCCATGTTGGAGGTGATGCCGGCCGTGATAGGCACGAGCGTCAGCCAGAACAGGGCGTCACCGATACCACCGAGCGGGCCCATTGCGGCGACGCGGACGGCGCGGATCGTGGGGATGTCAACCTTGTTCTGCTCGAGCGAAAGCACGATGCCCATAACAAAGGTGACGAGGAACGGGTGAGTGTTGAAGAACTCCAGGTTGTGGCTCATGGAAGCCGCGAGGTCGTTCTTGTTGGTGTGGATCTTCTCCAGACCGGGGATGATGGAGTAGAGCCAGCCAGCGGCCTGCATACGCTCGTAGTTGAACGAGGCCTGCAGGAAGCAGGAGCGCCAAGCCATCTTGTTGAGGGTCTTCTGGTCGAGCTGCGGAGCAGGAGTGAGATCCTCGTAGTGCTCCGGGATCACATACTCATTAGATGCCATCTTCGAAGTCACCTCCGTCAGAAACAGCTGCACCCTTCAGCTCGGTCTGCTGCTGGAAGTCCCAGAAAGCGATGCCGAAGCCGATGAGAGCGAGGATGAGCAGAGCAGGGGTTGCCAGAGATTCGTTGGCAACGGTGATGAGCGCGAGGCCAAAGCCCATGAGGAAGAAGCCCCACATATCGCGGTTCATCATAACCTTGAGCAGGACGGCGAAGCCGACGAAGCGCATCATGCCGCCTGCAGCGGAGAGACCGGTCTGCAGCCAAGTCGGGATGGCGGAAGCGATGGTCTGACCGATGGTAGCGCCAGCGATGAAGAACAGGGTGACGACGACAGCGAAGATCAGGCCGAGCAGAGCCATGGCGAAGTAGTTCAGACGCTCGATACCCTTGGTGTCAGCGTTGTGAGCCATGTTGTCCGCAGAGGACATGAGCGGCGACATAAGCGTGAAGACCAGGGTAACGCCGAGCTGACCAAGCAGAGCGAACGGAATGGCAAGGCCGACTGCCGCGTTGGGCTCGAGGCCCGTAGCAATAGCGAGAATGGCTGCCATGATGCCGCCGATAACAGCGTTAGGCGGCTGAGCACCTCCGATCGGCATGTTGCCGATCGTCATGAGCTGATAAGTACCACCCACGAGAAGACCGGTGTTGAGGTCGCCAAGGATAAGACCGATGACGGCGCCGGTGACGATGGGCTGATAGAGAGACTCGAGGAAGTTAAACTGGTCGATTGCCGCGACAAACGTGACGACGAAGACCAGAGCGACCTGGAAGATCGTGTATTCCATCTTGCTCCTCCTTTCAAAATGTATGTACGCACTTTGGATTTCACGTACAGAATGTCAGGGTTTCATTCCTGACAACGTGGATCATGAGGATTACGAGAAGAGCTTGCTCGTGTCCTCAACAGGCGTGCTCGGAACGCGCCTGATCTCCAACTCCACCCCCAATTCCTGCAGCTCTTTAAACGCAGCGACATCCTCGTCGTTAACTGCGACGGAGGTGGCGACTTGGCGCTTTCCTTCCGACATGTGCATGTTGCCGATGTTTACCTTCTTTATAGGCACACCGCCCTTGACGAGCGTAAGCACGTCTTCCGGTGTTTCGGCCACGATGAAGATCTTCTGGCGCGGGCTCGCCTTGCCAATGACGTCGATGGTCTTCTGCAGGGAGAAGAAACGCGTAGCGACGCCGGTGGGAGCAGCCATCTTCATGAGGTTCTGGCGCATGGTGTTGGTCGACACGTCGTCGTTGGCGACGAGGATGAGGTTGGAACCCAGGGTGGAGTTCCACTGGGTAGCGACCTGACCATGGACCAGTCGGTTATCGATGCGGGTAAGAAGAATGTTGGGTTCTGCCATGTTGATCAGCTTCCTTTCGTTATTTGCTGACGACAGTTACTTGATCTCCTGAATCGCGTAACGCGAAACATCTACGACGGCACCGGATCGGACTTTGATCTGGACCTTTTCGCCTTCGATGCCCTTGACGGTTCCGTAGATACCGCCGGCGAAAAGAACCTCCTGACCCGGCTTGAGCTCGGTGTGCAGCTCCTTGAAGTACTTCTGCTTCTTCTTCATGTTGATTTGCGACCAGATGGTGTAAATAACACCCATGATGACAAGCAGACCCAAAAGAGCGATCGAAGAGCTCAGGATGCTGGCTCCGAAATCGGCCATTAGATGCCGTCCTCGTCGCCGAAGATATCCTCTTCCTCGGCACCAGCGACGGAAGCGACCGTCTGGGCGGTGATGCCCGTCTGGCCAACGGTCACGGCCTGCTCGCCAAGCTCGGCGAGCGTGGCGTTGCCGCGGAGGAACAAAAGCTCAATAACCATGGGGAGGTTGGTGCCGGTCAGAACCTCGACGTTGTCGACATCCTGGGCAATCATCATCGACTGATTGAAGGGGGTGCCACCGAGCAGGTCGGTAAAGACGAGCACGCCATCGCACTCCTCGCGCATAGCGGTAATGGCGGCGCGGAGATCCTCACCGTAGGAGGCAGCCTGGTCGCCCTCGAAAGGAACGACAGTAAAAGCGGGCTGGTCGCCAGCGACCATAGCGATAGCGCTTGCAAGGCCGGGTGCGAACTGTCCATGACCGGTAAGAATAAAGCCAACCATTCAAATTTCCCTTCCGAAGGTGTGTACGATCTGAGTTCGATGGTTTTCGGAAGCCAGCGGGCGGGTGCCCTTAAAGCTTCTTTGAAAGCGTTCTTTGAAGACCAGTGGTCTCTCAACTGGTAGTAACCACGTGACGTGTTGTTGTCACTATATCACCACAGAAGAGGTCGCTTTCGTTGATTCATACAGTAAAACGTTTTTGCACCGCTCACGGCAAAAAATCGACCGTTTACCGCTCGTTAACACTTCTACCTGCGGTTTTGAAACCGTTTCGAAATGATTGGGCGAAAGATCGGGTCTTGCTCTACGTCTAAACAACGTAGGGTGGCTAAAAATCGCATGTAGAAAAATTGCAGGTCATTGTGAAGATTTGTGAATTGGTCTTTTTGACTTAATACCAGTTTGAACCAGTTTCGAAAATATCGGTGAACGGTAGTTTTTGACCGTTCACCGGTCATTTGCAATCGTTTACAGGGTGTTTTCCCATATGAATTGAGGAAAGTTACCAGGCCCTCAGCGTTCGTGCTGCCCCGTCCGTCGCGGTCTACAGGGCTAACGATATGGCACCGTGGGGCCACACGTATGCCAATTCTGGTCTAGCAGAGCCAAATAAAAACGGGACAAGTGATGTAGCTCACTTGTCCCGTAATTATTTATTTTCGAAGAGCATCGGCCAGCCGCAGAATTGAAACCATCGAATGATAGGCGAGCTCCACCTTTTCACCCGCAAGCAGTCGTTTTGAGCTAGCCTCATCTAGCCCCACAAGCCGAGAAAACAGCAAGCTGCTCATCATGCCCTCGTCAATAGAGTCATTTATGATTTTAAGAACGTCCGCATCGTTAAGCGATGCCGAGCTGTAAGGGGCAACACGAGCGGAGCTCTCAATTAACGATGAGACAAAAGGATGGAGATGCTTTGGGCATAGCCCATTAAACACCACATCCCCATTGTCATTCGAGCCGACCAAGCGCCAAGTATAATGTTCGACCCAATCATCCCCGTCATATATGGTGTCCACGAGCGACCTCCCGACTAAACTTGCCATCTCAAAATCCCGCTACCAATATGGTCAAGCTTGACTGTTCCTCCATCTCCCTTAAAAGTGGCAAGGGGATTTAGCCCGGGCCGAGAGTCAGCGTCACCATCCTTAGCGGTTATCAGTAAGCTGCCCGTATAAGACTGCTGAGGCTCACCTTCAGGACAGGCAGCCTCGGCCCAAGAAGGGCTGCTCAGACAGAACAGTCCGAGCAGCATCATTACTAACAAAAGAAAACCCTTAGATCCTTTCATCTATATTCCAACATCTCTCAGTATTTGTATAT
>CATYEN010000024.1 GCA_958405565.1 uncultured Collinsella sp.
TACGTAGACAAAAAGGAGGTTATGTGATGGTAAGTATTGTTCTTGCTAGCCATGGTGACTTGGCGGCTGGAATCAAGCAGACGGGCTCGATGGTCTTTGGCGATCAGCCGTCTGTAGCCGTGGTCTCGCTCGAGCCGAGCATGGGCCCCGACGACTTCCGTGCCAAGGTCGAGGAAGCAGTCGCTTCCTTCGAGGACCAGGAGCAGGTGCTCTTCCTCGTTGATCTGTGGGGCGGCACGCCGTTCAACCAGATCAGCGGGCTCATCGAGGGCCACGATTCCTGGGCTATCGTCACCGGTGTCAACCTGCCTATGCTCATCGAGGCATATTCGCAGCGCTTTGACGCAAAGAACACTGCACATGCGATCGCAAAACATCTCGTGACTGAGGCTAAGGCTGGCGTGCGCGTCAAGCCCGAGTCTCTGGAGCCCGAGGAGAAGAAGCCGGCTGCGGCCGCCGCTGCTCCTGCAGGCGCCATCCCTCCGGGAACGGTCATCGGCGACGGGCACATCAAGATCGCCCACGTCCGTATCGACACCCGTCTGCTTCATGGTCAGGTGGCCACCACGTGGACCAAGCAGATCAACCCCAACCGCATCATCGTGGTTTCCGACGGCGTTGCTCACGACGAGCTCCGCAAGACCATGATCGAGCAGGCTGCCCCTCCGGGAGTCCATGCCAACGTCGTGCCCATCAAGAAGATGGCCGAGGTCGTCAAGGACACGCGCTTTGGTGACACCAAGGCCATGCTGCTCTTCGAGAACCCGCAGGATCTGCTCAGGGCCATCGAGGCCGGCGTCGACATCAAGGAAGTCAACATCGGTTCCATGGCTCACTCCAAGGGCAAGGTCGTCGTCACCAACGCCGTCGCTATGGGCGATGACGACGTTAAGACTCTCGAGGCCCTCAAGGCCAAGGGCGTCAAGTTCGAGGTCCGCAAGGTTCCTTCGGATTCCTCCGAGGATCTCGACGCCATGTTGAAGAAAGCTAAGGCCGAACTGGCCGCTCAAGCATAGTAAAGGAGGGTCCGATACATGTCTGCAATCACTATTCTGCTTGTTGCGATTGTCGCGTTGCTTGCCGGTATGGAAGGCATTCTGGATGAGTTCCAGTTCCATCAGCCGCTCGTGGCATGCACGCTTATCGGTCTCGTAACCGGTCACCTTCAGGAGGGTATCCTCCTGGGCGGTTCGCTCCAGATGATGGCCCTTGGCTGGGCTAACGTTGGCGCCGCCGTCGCGCCTGACGCTGCTCTGGCCTCGGTCGCCTCTTCGATCATCATGGTGCTCGCCCTCAACGGTGGCGCCACTGATTCGGCCAAGGCCGTTACCGCCGCTATCGCCGTTGCTGTCCCGCTGTCGGTCGCTGGTCTGTTCCTGACCATGATCTGCCGTACCCTGGCTACCGCTATCGCTCACGCCATGGACGGTTGTGCCGAGAAGGGCGACTTCGCCGGCATCGAGCGCTGGCAGTACGCTGCTATCCTCATGCAGGGCCTTCGTATCGCCATCCCGGCAGTACTTCTGTGCATCATCCCGGCCGAGGCTGTTACCAACGCGCTTAACGCTATGCCCGACTGGCTGTCCGGCGGCATGGCTGTCGGCGGCGGCATGGTCGCTTCCGTCGGTTACGCCATGGTCATCAACATGATGGCCACCAAGGAGACCTGGCCGTTCTTCATCCTCGGCTTTGTCCTTGCTGCCATCCCTCAGCTCACGCTGATCGCCCTTGGCCTCATCGGCATCTCCCTTGCCCTCATCTACCTTGGCCTTAAGGATCTGGCCAAGCAGGGTGGCGGCATGGGCGGTGGCTCCGGTGACCCGCTCGGCGACATTCTGAACGATTACGAGTAGGAGGGGAGTGATACATATGGCAGAGAACAAGATTCAGCTCACCAAGGCTGACCGCAAGAAGGTTTGCTTCCGTCATCAGTTCCTTCAGGGCTCGTGGAACTACGAGCGTATGCAGAACGGCGGCTGGTGCTTCGCAATGATCCCTGCGATCAAGAAGCTCTACACCAGCAAGGATGACCAGATTGCCGCTCTTAAGCGTCACCTGGAGTTCTATAACACCCATCCCTATGTTTCCGCCCCCGTCATTGGCGTTACCCTCGCTCTCGAGGAGGAGCGCGCCAACGGTGCTCCGATCGACGACGTCGCCATCCAGGGCGTCAAGGTCGGTATGATGGGCCCGCTCGCCGGCGTCGGCGACCCCGCCTTCTGGTTCACCCTTCGCCCGATTCTGGGCGCTCTGGGTGCTTCCCTGGCCCTGTCCGGCAGCATCGCCGGTCCGCTGCTGTTCTTCTTCGCGTGGAACATCATCCGTTACGCCTTCCTGTGGTACACGCAGGAGTTTGGCTACAAGGTCGGCTCCTCCATCGCCAAGGACCTCTCCGGCGGTCTGATGGGCAAGGTCACCGAGGGTGCTTCCATCCTTGGTATGTTCATCATCGGCGCCCTGGTCGAGCGCTGGGTGTCCATCTCCTTCACCCCGGTCGTCTCCAAGGTCACGCAGTCTGCTGGCGCTTTTATCGACTGGGCTAATCTGCCCTCCGGTTCTGAGGGTGTCAAGGAAGCACTGACGATGTATAACTCCATCGGTGCTAACGCCCTTGATCAGGTGAAGGTCACCACGCTTCAGGCTAACCTCGATCAGCTCATCCCCGGCCTTGCCGCCGTGTGCTTGACCCTGCTGGTCTGCAAGCTCCTCAAGAAGAAGGTTAGCCCGATCGTCATCATCCTGGCCCTCTTCGCCATCGGCATCATCGGTCGCGTCTGCGGCTTCATGTAAGCACATTTCGGCTTAAGACCGAGAATTGCTAGGTAAGGGCTTTTGAGCCATTGAAACGGACCGCACCCGGTGGGTACACTGGATGCGGTCCGATTGTTTTATTTGGAGGGCGAGGCGCGCATGGCGCAATCTCAGAACAGCACGGTCGATCTGGCAACGCCGGCAACCTGCCTGATGGGGCTTACCAGCCACGGTAACGTGATGGTGGGCAATAAGGCGTTCGAGTATTACAACGAGCGCAATCCCGAGGATTATATTCAAATCCCGTGGGACGAGGTCGACTATATCGCCGCCGAGGTTTTGCGCGGCACCAAGAAGATCACGCGTTTTGCCATCTTCACCAAGGACAACGGTCACTTTACGTTTTCGACGCGCGACGACAAAGAGACGTTGCGCGCGGTCCGCAAGTACGTCGACGAGGATAAGCTCGTGCGTTCACCTGACTTTATCGATGTGACGGCCAAGGGCGCCAAGAGCATCCCCTCCGTTATCAAAAACCTCTTCCACAAAGGCAACTAGTCGTTGGGTAGTCACCTGCGACGTTCTTAAACAAGTAGTCATTGAAAGAACGTCGCAGACGACTATCTCGAAGAGCGGCTATGCGCTGCATGGTAGTGGCGCAAATCTGCTACACTAATACAACATGCCTCCGTAGCTCAGGGGATAGAGCACCGCTCTCCTAAAGCGGGTGTCGACGGTTCGAATCCGCCCGGGGGCACCATTTGCATTTTGTACGAACCCGTTGGACGTCAAGTCTGGCGGGTTCGTTGCTTTCCACGTCGTAGTTCAGCGTCACTATGCACTCTTCGTCGCTCACGCTCACCTGGTAGACGAACGCCTTCAGCAGCGTCGCGTCGTCCAGGGCGGAGCCGCATTGCAGGAAGTCGGCCAGCCGCTCGGGGTCTATCTGCTCGTCCTTGATCGCCTCAAGGTCGAGCTTGGCGCGGTCGCGCTGGTGCTCAAGCTCCGCTATGCGCTCTTTGGCCCCAGGCGCGATAATTCCCTGCTCGATTGCGTTGAGGATGTTCTTAAGGCCGCGCTCGGCGGCTGAGAGCGATTGGGCGGCCTGCTTGCGCCTCGCCGCCACCTCCGCGCCGTCCGAGCTTTCCGCTACCATGCGGGCTATCCGCAAGGCCTCCTCGCGGTCTTGCAGGAGCGCCCGCAGCGCCTCGACGATCCCGCCCTCAAGCTCCTCGCGCCTCACGGGCCTCACGCAGCCGTCATGGCAGCGGTAGTACTCGTATTTCACGTTCTTGCGCCCGCGCCCGCTCACGCCTTGCAGGTTGCGCCCGCAGCCCGCGCAGATCGCCTTGCCGGAAAGGGCGAAGTCGCCCCAGCTCTCCGCGCTGCGCTCCTTGGCCGCGCGTATGCCCTGTGCCTCCATGAACGTCACCTCGTCGATAATCGCGGGCATGCCGCCCTCTTTGACAACGCCGCCCCACTCGTAGCGCCCCGTGTACTTCCGGTTCTTCACCATCCGCTCGACCATCGAGTAGCCGCACGGGTTTCCCTGCGAGGTCTTGACCCCGCGTGCCGCGAAGTCGCGAGCTATCGAGTTGGTGGTCTCCTTTGCTATGCGCCGCTTGAACGCCTCGCGCACGAAAGCGGCCTCGTCCTCGTTGATCACGTACTCGTCGGCCTCGTTGCTGGCGTAGCCGAACACGCGCACGCCGTTGGTCTTGCATTTGAGCGCGTTGCCCTCCATGCCGCGCCTCGTGCGGATCGCGGTCTTCTTCGACTCGCACGCCGCAAGGCCCTCAAGCAGCTTCTCGTAAATGATGCCCTCGGGCGAATCAGGTATCTGCTCAAGCGCCGAGACGAGCTTCACGCCGTGCTGGGCAAGTTCACGCTTGTATATTGGCGCGTCGTACTCCCCACGGCTGAAGCGATCCATCATATAGACCAGAACTATGTCGCTCTCGCCCGCGTTCGCGACCATGCGCTGGAACTCGGGGCGGTCGTCGGTGCGACCGCTTATGGCATAGTCGCAGTATTCCGCCACGATGGCGTACCTCTCGCGCTGGCACCACTGGCGGCAGATGCGCAGCTGGTCGTCGATAGAGGCCTCGCGCTGCTTATTGCACGAAAAGCGGGCGTATATCACCGCAGTTTTTGGCATAATATGGAGCGACCTCCTTTCATGGGTAGGTTTGCATGACCCACGCGGCGAGCGGTGCGAACGCTTTGACCCGCGTGGGCTTTTCTTTTATGAATTGATGCGTCGTACGTTCTCGAACGCAAGTTCCGCAAGCATCCCATACAAGCTTTGAACATCAAATCCCTTTGGGAACTCAAGCGTTTTCGATGCGACTTTCGCGTCGTACGCCTTGTAGTACGGGCACGCCATGTAGGAGAACGAGAGCTCCGCATGGTCGAATCCAGCCCCTCCCGTTTCGAGCCGAACATCGACGATGCTTTGCAGGTCAATCGAAACGACTGCGGCTTTCGTGCCCGTCATTCCCTGATGGTCGATGAAGACAATCCGCCTATCGGTGAACAGCATCTTGTCTCGAATAAGCGCGAAGCACCGAGTGAACGATTCACCGCGCATGAGATACATGCCATATTGCTGCTGAGCGGATTCAGCCGAGAGCTCGGAGTAGTGCCCCATCATGCCCTGCACGACGCCACTGGCGCTTTGACCATTTATTGTTTGCTGGTCACGATCGATTGCATCTTGTACGGCGCTCTGCGCCTGCGACACAGCCGCATTTGCCATGTCCTTCATCATGTCTTTCAGTGCCACTGCTACTCCTTCCTTGTCGCCGGGAAAGCCCCGGCGATTCCGTTTGCTGCCGCAAGTAATGCCTTGCGACCCTCTTTATTCATAGCGTTAAAGAGCGTTAGCAACTCGCGCTCGGCGCTTCCCATCTGTTCGCCATCGCCCTCTTCGAGATCGAACAGTTCACCAATTGTGCATTTGAAATACCGGGCGAACTCCGCCGCAGTATCCATATCAGGGCTTGTGTTTCCAAGCTCGTAGTTCTGGTACGTGCGGTATTTAAGGCCGAACACGCTAGCAGCTTCTTTCTGGGTCAGCCCTGAACGCTGCCGCAGGTCTTTAAGGCTCATATCTCACCCCTAACTTAGGATAGTTGCAGCATACAAGAAACTTGTACGGATAGCAAACTTTTAGGGTTTACAGATACAAGATTCTTGTATATAGTGCCATTCAGGCACAAGAAACTAGTGCAAAGGAGGAAACAATGCTCAACAATCTTGTGTCCGAGCGTAAGCGGGCGGGCCTGACCAGAGAAGAAGTTGGTGAGAAGATCCACCGCTCTGAATACGTTATCGGCAAGTGGGAGCGTGGCGAGAGTTCGCCGCTACTGGTTCCAGACGCAATCAACCTGGCAAAGCTCTACGGATGCTCTGTTGACTACCTCGCTGGGTTAGTCGAGGAGCGCACATCAAAAGGTGTGGCGGTCTAAATGCCAGCCGAAGAGGCCAAACAGAAGGAAGAGAAGCCAAAAACAGCCCGCGAAGTTGCCTTTGACGGCATGTGCTCGACGATCCGTCAGGCATACCGCGAGTGGAAACGCCAGCAGAAGGGAGAAGCGAAGGCGTGAAGCAGTGGTCTACACGTGAGCTCAGATACCTCGAAGAGCACGCAGGCGAAGGTGCGGCGGCTATTGCCAAGGCCCTGGGGCGATCGGTTGATTCGGTCGAGTGGCAGGCGCGGAAGTGCGGCATCTCGCTGCGCAAGCGCAGGCAGTGCCCCCATTGCGGGCAGTGGACGTTTCGACCGCTCAACCGCATCAACGGCTGGTGCATCGAGTGCACGAAGGAACTTCACATGGCAGACCTGGCAGAACAAGCAGAGGCCATGAAGGAAGAGGCCTCAAGGGAGATCAGGAACAACCGCACGCGCCAGTGCTTCTACAGCGCGAAAAGCCGGGCTAAGAAAAAGAAAAATAGCCACGGAAAAAGCCACGGTTAACCTGACCTGCGAAAACACCGGAAGGAGAACGGAAATGAAGACAAAAAAGAAAGCGAGCGCCCCCCGCTACCACACTTCGGGCACCCGCTACGTAGCCGCCTCGAAAGAGGCTGCGTCCATCATACCATTCGAGGGCAAGCGCCCGACGGCGCAGGAGCAGCTTGAGCGCTCGCAGTTCAAGGCGGGCGTCATGGTCGGCTTCCTCGCGGCCCTCATGGTCTTCCTCGCCGTGCTCTGGCTCTGGGTCATCCCCACGATGGACCAGGCCGTTGCCGACGCCCAGCGAGCCGTGGGCAGCATGGCGGTGCTCAATGCGTAACGGCGAGATGTACCGCCCCAAGCCACAAAGCAACCAGCTTGAGATCTTCGGCCTGGGCATGGCTGGCGAGCAGGACGTTGCCGAGGCCAAGAAGTGGATCGAGGCCAACCCCGAGGCGTGGCAGTTCATGCTCTCCAACGCCCGCCGCCTCAAGGAGAAGGGCTACGTGTCGATCAACTACCTGGTGAACATGGTGCGCAACGAGCTGCACGTTGGCTGCAAGAACGGCATAGCCCCCGCCCTTGCCCGAATCATGGAAGCGCGATACCCGGAGCTGCGCGGAGCCTTCAACAAGCACCGCAGCCAGAGCGATGGGTTCAGCGAATGAGCTGGAAGCGCACCCTTGCGGCCACGGCGCACATCACCATGCACCCCGCCCAGCTTGTCGGAAAACAGCGCCCCATGACCGACTACCGCAACCACCGCACCTACACGCCGACCAAGACGCTCAAGACCGAGAAGGCCATCAAGGACGCGTTCCGCGCGGCATACGGCGAGACCTTCGCCAACCACGACGGCCCGGTTGTGATGCGGATCTCGACCACCAGGCCGCTCGCGAAGAGCAACCCGAAGTACTGGGAGGGCCGCGCCGACCTCGGCAAGCCCGACTGGGACAACCTCGGCAAGCTCGCCTGCGACGCGCTCAACGGGATCGCCTTCAAGGACGACTCGCAGGTCGACATGGGAGCCGTCACCAAACGCCCGAGGTCGCCATACGGCACCAAACCACGCATAGACATCCACATCGAGTACTTCGTCGAGGAGTACGTGAAGGAGAAGAAATGAACGCCAAATACTTCGAAGAGAACGGCTTTGAGGACCTCCACGGGAGCAAGTTCCACAAAGCAGTGCTCAACCACGCCGCCTGCATCGCGAACAACCTCATGTTCGACGCCACGCATCCTGACAACAACGACGGCGAGACGGAGGCAAACGCCTACCACGTGATGATCACGCTTTGCGAGGCCGGGCTTTCCCGAATCGACGAGAAGTGCGTCGCCAAGAGCCGCAAGTTAATCGCCGACAAGATCAAGCCCGTCAGCGAGGAAGAGCTCGAGTTCGGTCGCGCGTTCCTTGCCGCCGTCCTCGGCATCAAATAGGAGGTAACGACATGATCAACGAAGCCACCATCCAGGCGCAGTTCAAGCAGGCCACCGTGAAGGGAAGCGTGGCGACCCTGCAATTCGAGATCCTGACCGACAACGCCGACGCCTTCCGCATCATCAAGCAGAGCGGCAAGACGGTTTTGCTCACCGTGGCCGAGCAGCAGCAGGCCATGGACTTCGACGACGAGACGGGCGAGATCTATGGCTAAAGAAACCGAACCGCAGCAGGTCGAGGCCGAGGTCATCGAAACCGAGGCCACCACGCTTGAGGTCACGTACACCGAGGCCACCATCGCTTCGAACATGGACGCGCTGGAGGCCCACGTGAAGAAGGTCGTCGCCGACTACGAGGGCGCCACCTACGACCTCGCGAGCGCCCAGGCCATCAAGGAGGCCAAGCACGACCGCAGCTACCTCAACGGCATCAAGAAGGAGATTGACGAACGCCGCAAGGCCGTGAAGCGCGAGTACAACAAGCCGCTCGACGCATTCGAGAGGCGCTGCAAGCAGATCACGGCCATCATCGACGAATCAACCGACGCCATCAAGGCGCAGCTCGACGAGGCCGAGCAGACGCGCAAGGACGCGCTCTACTCACGCCTACAGCAGCACTACGAGGAGTTCGCGGGGCTGCTTGCGCCGGTCGTCCCCTACGAGCGCCTGCATGAGCCGCAGTGGCTCAACAAGACCTTCGGCGAGGTCAAGGCGCAGCAGGCGCTTGAGGCAAAGGTGTCCGACGTGGCCCGAGACTGGGAAACGCTCAAGGCCCAGCAGGAGGCGATGCCGCACTACGCCGACGCGGAGCGCGAATTCTTCCGCACGCTCGACCTCGGAGCCGCCTTGAACGCGGCGCGTTTGGCCGACGAGGAAGACCAGCGCATCGCCGAGCTGAAGGCGGCCATGGCGCCAGAGCCCGAACCGGAACCGATGCCGGAACCAGAGCCTGAGCCGATCGAGATCCCCGAGCCTGAGCCGATGCCCGCGCCAGTGCCAATGCCCGCCCCCATGCCGGCACCTATGCCAGCACCGGTCGCGGAGCCTTTGGAGGCGTGGACGGTCGAGGTGCCGAGCGCCACGCGATCGCAGATGCAGGCGCTCGCATCCACGCTCAAGGCGCAGGGAATCACCGGAAGCATCCGCCGGGGCACGCCAGCCCAGGTGGCAGCGAGGGTGGAGTAGACGATGGCAGAAGACAAGCACATGACGCTGGCCGAGGCCGTGGCCCAGGTGCAGCGATCCGTGGTGGTGCCCAAGGCACGCTACAACGCCCACGGCAACTTCTATTACCGCTCGATGGAGGACATCGTGGCGGCGCTCAAGGAGCCGTGCAAGGAGGCGGGCATAGCCTTCACGCTCAACGACAGCATCGTGCAGATCGGCGAGCGCTACTACGTCGAGGCCACGTGCCGCCTGTTCTTCGAGGACGGCCACGGCGATCCCATGGACGTGACGGCCTACGCCCGCGAGCCTTTGAGCCAGAAGGGAATGAACGAGGCGCAGGTCACGGGCAGCGCATCCAGCTATGCCAGAAAGTACGCGCTTTGCGGAGCGTTCGACATCGATGGCACCTCAGACCCAGACACGCTCATGGGAACCGAGAAGCACGCCGAGAAGGAGCCGCCAGAGTTTGGCCAGTTCATCGCCAAGTGCAAGAGCTGCGGCACCTCCTACGTCTTCGAGAGCCGCCAGCAGTACGAGCAGTTCAAGGCGAACCCCGGGTGCTGCCCGTCCCCCGCATGGCAGGTCGTGTAGGCCATGCAAGATCTCTACGCCGAGCGCATGCAGCTCTTCGACAGGCTCATGGACGAGCTTCAGGCGCTGCGCAACAGCGGAAGCCAGTACGCCGAGAACGAGGCCGAGTACCGCAAGGCGCTGCGCATCGCGATTCTTGAGGAGCGATCCAAGGGAACGCCCGTGACGGTGATAAGCGACCTCTGCCGAGGCCGGGAGGACATAGCCGAGCTGAAGCAGCGCAGGGACTGCTCCGAAGCGCTCTACAAGGCGAGCCAAGAGGCGATAAACGTGTACAAGCTCAAGATCCGAACCGTCGACGAGGACATAAAGCGCACCTGGTCCAACGGGACGGGCGAAGGGAGTTACTAAATGTCAATCAACCGAGTGAACATCAGCGGCAACTTGACCCGCGACCCCGAGCTGCGGGCTACCCAGGGCGGCATGCAGGTTCTGGGCTTCGGCGTGGCCGTCAACGACCGCCGCCGCAACCAGCAAACCGGCGAGTGGGAAGACTACCCGAACTTCGTGGACTGCACGATGTTCGGCAACCGCGCCGAGACCATGGGCCGCATCCTGCACAAGGGCATGAAGGTGGCCATCGAGGGCAAGCTGCGCTATTCGAGCTGGGACAAGGACGGCCAGCGCCGATCCAAGCTTGAGGTGATCGTGGACGAGATCGAGCTCATGAGCCAGAAGCAGGGCCAGCAAGCGTCGCAGGGATACCAGCAGCAGCACGCGCCGCAGCCCGCCCCGCAGGCGGCGCCGCAGCAGTGGAACGCGCAGCAGGCCTACCAGCAAGCCCCGACGGCACCGCAGGGCTACCAGCAGGCGCCCGCACAGTACGCGCCGCAGCCCGCCCCGCAGGCGGCGCCGCAGCAAGCGCCCATGCCGCCCGCCCAGGAAAGCCTGTACGACGGCGACATCCCGTTTTAGGAGCCATCGTGCGAGCGGAAATCGGCGGTGAAGGCGATGACTGAGGAAAAGCGGATGAACTTCTACCGCACCTTCTACGACCTCACGACGCTTCTACCGGAGGCCGAACGAAGGAAGGTGAACACGGCCCTGCTCGACTACTTCTTCGAAGGCATCGAACCGAAGGGTTTGAGCGAGAGCGGAATGAAGGTTTTCAAGGGCTGCGAGGGGCGCATTTCGAAAAGCAGGACGAACGCCGCAAACGTGGCTAATCGGTACAGCGATTCGAAGCCTACGAACGAACCTACGGAAGACGCTACGAACGATGCTGCGGAAGGGTCTACTAAACCCCTCCCAGATAGAGAAAGAGATAGAGAAGTAGATAAGGAAGGAGCTAAGGAGAAAAGGAAGGCGGCGCGTTTCCGCGCCCCTTCCCCCGCCGAGGTGTCCGAGTATGCCCAGCAATACGCCGCAACGAAGAACCTCGACCTCCGCGCCATCGACTTCGATCCCGAGTACTTCTGCGACTACTACGAGTCAAACGGATGGCATGTCGGCAAACAGCCGATGAAGGATTGGAAGGCAACGGTGCGCCGATGGCTGCGCACCTCGAAGCCCAAAAACGGCATTGCGAAGGAGGTGCCAGACGATGGATTTTCGGCCTACGACTGAGTGCCCGCACTGCGGCGCGACCCTCAAGGCCCGCACCACGCGGCTCGCTGGGCGGACGCTGTTCTGCGGCTACGAGCAGTGCGGCTGCGCGGGCGCCGAGGCCGAGCGCGAGAAGGAGCGCCAGGTCGAGGCGGAGGCCGCACGCAAGGCGGTTCAGGACAAGGCCATGCATGACTGGAAGCGCGCCGGCGTTCCCGAGCGCTACATGAGCCTCGACCACCCCTTGGCCGCCGAGATCGCCGACGGCATGAAGAACGGCCAGTGGGTGTACCTATGGGGCGACGTGGGAACGCGCAAGACCACGTGCGCCGCAGCCGTGGCCAAGCGCCTTGCGGGAGGCAAGCGGTCGGTGCTCATGGCCCCGATGTACCGCATCCTCGACGAGATCCAGCGCAGCTTCCACGACGGCGGCGACCCGCTCAAGCGCTACGCCGAGGTGCGCTACCTGATCGTGGACGACCTGGGCAAGCGCAGGCCGACGGGTTTCGTTTTGGACAGCCTGTTCAGCCTGATCGACCAGCGCTACTCCGCGATGCTGCCCACGCTGGTAACAACGCAGTACAAGCCAAGCGACCTCGTGCGCAGGCTCGCCGAGCAGGGAGACCCCGACACCGCCAAGGCCATCGTGTCGCGGCTCAGGGGCGGCGCGAGGGTCGTGCACTTCGACGGCCCGGACGGGAGGTTGCAATGATCCTCGATGCAGGGGTGCTTCGCGGCTACCCCAAGGAGCGAGCCGAGCTTTACGGCAAGCCGCACCTGGGGGCGCACTACACCCACGGCAAGGCATACGAGGCGCTTTCGCCCCGCTGCTGCGTATGCGGCAGGCGCGCCGGTAGCGTGCACCACGTGGCGCACCGCTCTTGGGGCGAGACGTTCCGCCTTGTGACCCCGTGCGGCACCTGGGACTTGCGAAGCCCGCTGTTCTGCCTCTGCGGCAGCGGCACCACCGGGTGCCACGACAAGTTCCACGGCGGGGCGCGGCTCAAGGCCGAGTGGGCGTGGCGCTCGAAGGTCTACGAGGAGGCGTGGTGGACTGGCGAGCTGTTGCAGGTCTACGAGCCTCACAGCCCCGGCCTCTACGAATACGGATATTGGCTGATCACAGACAGTGACGGCAACGAGATGATACGTGAAGGGATGTAACCCATGGAGATCAAGACATGCGAGCAGTACGTGCTCGACCAGTTGGAGCAGGCGCTGGCGGAGCGCGATTGGCTGCGCGGCAAGCTTGAGCAGGCGCAGGACGAGGCAGAGGAGCTGCGCGGCAAGCTCATGGAACGCGGCGAGCGCGACGCCTCGAAAGTCGAGCAGGCCATCCGCAGCCTGTTCAGCCTGATCGACCAGCGCTACTCCGCGATGCTGCCCACGCTGGTAACAACGCAGTACAAGCCAAGCGACCTCGTGCGCAGGCTCGCCGAGCAGGGAGACCCCGACACCGCCAAGGCCATCGTGTCGCGGCTCAGGGGCGGCGCGAGGGTCGTGCACTTCGACGGCCCGGACGGGAGGTTGCAATGATCCTCGATGCAGGGGTGCTTCGCGGCTACCCCAAGGAGCGAGCCGAGCTTTACGGCAAGCCGCACCTGGGGGCGCACTACACCCACGGCAAGGCATACGAGGCGCTTTCGCCCCGCTGCTGCGTATGCGGCAGGCGCGCCGGTAGCGTGCACCACGTGGCGCACCGCTCTTGGGGCGAGACGTTCCGCCTTGTGACCCCGTGCGGCACCTGGGACTTGCGAAGCCCGCTGTTCTGCCTCTGCGGCAGCGGCACCACCGGGTGCCACGACAAGTTCCACGGCGGGGCGCGGCTCAAGGCCGAGTGGGCGTGGCGCTCGAAGGTCTACGAGGAGGCGTGGTGGACTGGCGAGCTGTTGCAGGTCTACGAGCCTCACAGCCCCGGCCTCTACGAATACGGATATTGGCTGATCACAGACAGTGACGGCAACGAGATGATACGTGAAGGGATGTAACCCATGGAGATCAAGACATGCGAGCAGTACGTGCTCGACCAGTTGGAGCAGGCGCTGGCGGAGCGCGATTGGCTGCGCGGCAAGCTTGAGCAGGCGCAGGACGAGGCAGAGGAGCTGCGCGGCAAGCTCATGGAACGCGGCGAGCGCGACGCCTCGAAAGTCGAGCAGGCCATCCGCAAGGAGGGCCGCGCAAAGCTCTACCGCGACGGCACCGGCTACCGAACCAGCGTCAACAGCGGCGGCAGCCTTATCCCGTTTGAGGACTGGTGCATCGAGCACGTGGGGTACTCAAGCCCGCGCTACGGGATGACCAAGACCGAGTTCATCGCCTACTTCGAGCCGGAGTTCCGCGCCGAGTACGAAGAGCTAGCCGAAGAGTGGAAGGCGGAGCAGGAATGATCGGGATCTACGAGCGCTCGCTTTGCCAGAGCTACGCCAGCGCCTACAGGGCGGGCATCAAGATCGGCGAGGCCGAGACGCGCGAGGACGCGCTGAAGCAGGTCGAGGCCATGACCGAGGACAGCTACCAGTGCTTCGCCGTCGACGATGACGGCACGTGCATCGACCTGACGGGCACGTTCCCCGGATGCCTCGCGGGGGTGGTGAAATGAGCTGCGAGTACTGCGAGGAAGAGCGAAACCTGTTCGCAAGCGCCGAAGGCCGCGCATGCGACATCGACGAGGTTGCGGTCGGGCGCTTGTGCTTCTTGAGCAAAGACAAGCAGCCCAAGGAGTCGTATGCGATCGTCGTTACGTTTGACAACAGCGACTATTGCTACACGAAGGACATCAACTACTGCCCGATGTGCGGCGCGAAACTGGGCGGCGATGCGAATGACGCGTAACGCATACGGCGGCTACTGCCGAGAGTGCGGCAGGTGGACTCCGCCGGGATTCGGCCACTTCGAGCGCCGAAGCCGCAGGTGGCTCGTCCACTGCGTCGAGTGCGCGAGCGGGCGCAAGCTCCCTCCCGAGGGCGACGTCGCCCTCGGGATATGCAGCGGCACGTCGAGAACATGAAACGCGACGGGCGCTACGGAAAGAGAGGCTACCGATGAAGCTCAAAAACCCGATCAGGGAGATTAGGAAGGCCATGACACCGCCGTGCACCCAATGCGTGCACTCGCGCTTCAAGGCCTTTAATAGCGTGACTATCTTGTGCAAGTGCGGTGCATACCTCGACCACGTGGAGCGCACGTGCTGCGAGTGCTACGACAATTTCGTTGCAAGAGACGTGCGCGGAACCAGGTGGTGTCGATTCGAGCAGAAACCGCCGAAGGCCGAGGACGGTGACGAGTCATGAAGGCCATCGAGGCGCCGAAAATTATCGAGCCGTGGCGCATCATCTGCGCGGCTCAAAGCGAGCCTGATTACAGCGAAGAGCGCTACATGCTGATCTACGCTGGCGATGGAAGCGACGACTATTACGACAAAGGCTATATCTTGCTGGAGGGCTGGCATTGCTCCTGCTACGACTGGCCCGAGGTCGATTGGGACGCCACCCATTACGAGGAAGACGAGCTGCTGAAGATCGCCGACATGCGCAAGCGCAACCCGTCGGACAGCGCCGAGCGCCGCTTCTTCATGCTCGTCGAGCAGGCATTGGGGGCGCACCGATGAAGTACGTCTCGCTTTTCAGCGGCATAGAGGCCGCTACCGTGGCGTGGGAGCCGCTGGGCTGGGAGCCTGTGTGCTTCGCCGAGTTCGACGAGTTCCCCAGCGCCGTTTTGGCCGAGCGGTACCCAGAGGTGCCGAACGTCGGCGACGTTACCAAGATGAACTGGAAGAAGTACCGCGGCAAGGTTGATCTGGTGGTGGGCGGAAGCCCATGCCAGTCCTTCTCGATCGCGGGCAAACGGGAGGGGTTGCAAGGTGAGTCAGGGCTCATGTTCGAGTACATTCGGGCGGTACGTGAGATACGTCCTCGATGGTTTCTTTGGGAAAACGTCCCGGGAGCGCTCTCAAGCGAGAATGGGGAGGCTTTCCGACAGCTCCTGTCCGAAATGGACAAGCTCGGGTACGGCCTGGCGTGGCGCATACTCGATGCGCAGTTCTTCGGAGTGGCCCAAAGACGCCGCCGTCTCTTTCTTGTCGGACATCTTGGAGCCTGCCCCCCCATCGGCGTACTCATTGAGCCGGAGAGCATGCGAGGGAATCTTGAATCGAGCGCGGAAAAGAGGGCGAGCCTTGCCGAAGAGGCTGGAAGAAGCCCTCGCAGCGCAGGCTTCAAGTACCACCAAGGGGCAGGCGCGGGAGGAGTAGTCGCAGAGCCCGAGCAGTCTCCCACGCTCACCGCCGATTGGCACAACCCCGCCGTCTACCCCATCGACGAGCCGATAACGATGGCCGACCTCAACGCGAACACGGCGATCGGATACGACATGGTTGGCACGCTCAAGGTTGGCGGCGACGCGCCGTCGGTGTGCCTGTGAGCGCCTGCACGCTGCTCGTCCGCTGCGGATGCGCGGGCGGGGGCAAAGGAGCGCTGGTGAGCGACGAAGTGTCGCTCACCCTCTCCACCAGCAACACTCAGACGCTTTTCAGCGAGGAAGGAGGAGGCATGGTTGTGCGAAGGCTCACGCCGCGCGAGTGCGAGCGGCTGCAAGGCTTCCCCGACGATTGGACGAAGATACCCTATCGCGGCAAGCCCGCAGAGGAGTGCCCGGACGGCCCGCGATACAAGGCGATCGGCAACAGCATGGCCGTCCCCGTGATGCGGTGGATCGGCGAGAGGATCGCCATGGCCGAGGCGGGTGAGATCGCATGAGCTGCGACCCGTATAAATGGACGTGCGCGAGGTGCGGCAAAACGCACTGCAACCCGTTTTTCACGTGCTACCCGCGCGAATTTTGGAAGGACAACAAGAAGCGTGTCGGCGAGGTCTGCGAAAAGTGCCGCGACGAAATCGACTATAGCAACGTGCGAGAGGAGCAGAAATGAAGAAGGCGATGATCGTCCAGCCCATGAACGGGCTTGGCGAGGAGCAGATACTTGAGGCCCGCGCGAAGGCGGTCGCAGAGCTTGAGCGGCGCGGATACGAGGTCGTGGACACGTACTTCAAGGACGGCCTCGTGGTGCCGCCCAAGGTGGTGAACGTGCCGCTGTACTACTTGAGCCAAAGCCTTGGCAAGATGGCCGAGTGCGACGCTGTGTACCTATGCGATGGCTGGGAGAACGCACGGGGCTGCAAGGTCGAGCGCGCCGCAGCTGTGGCCTACGACCTTGAGCTCATCGGGTACGACCTACCGTGCCGTGGTGATGCCTCGTGAGCATGGCCTACTACGAGCCAGGCAGCGGGTGGAACCTGCCGCCAGGCTGCTTCGATGGAGACCCGAACGCGCCGTGGAACCAGGAGGTACCCGACCTGTGCTGCGAGTGCAGGTGGTTCAGGCCAACCGACGGAGATGGCGGCGTGTGCGGCCTTGAGCTTAAGGCGGCGATCGCCAACGAGGAGCTTGCGGGCGCAACGGTGGCCGACACGGCCAACAAGGCCGTCGACTTTGCGCTCGACCACATGAGGGACGGGGATGATGCCGCTTGCGAGCGCTTCAAGCCCTAGCCGCCTTCGTCGTGGCGCTGCTGCTGGCGGTGCTGGCCCTTGAGCTTTACGCGATACGCATGCTGGCGGCGGGGCTGGTGGTTCTGGCCCTGCTCGCCTGCGGGTAGGAGGTGGCAGATTGACCAACTGGGAACGCTACTTCGGTTCGCCCGAGGCCGCGATGCGCATGGAGGTGCGCATGCTGCGCGACGGCCGGCGGTTCCGCATCGCGGTGAGCGAGTGCAACCCCTTCACCACGTGCGCGTTCGAATCGCGCTGGGTGCGGAACTTCGCCTCGTGGGGCGAGTACCTGGACTGGCTGCGTGCCGAATACGACGACGGAACGATAAGGTGGGAGGACGAATGAGCCGCCCGGGATGCAACCGGGGATGCCTGCTCGTGATAGCGGCATCCCTGCTGATAGACGGATTGACGCTGTGGGCGGCGGTATCGCTGGCCCGCATGATCATTGGAGGATGACATGGGATACAAGAAGTTAATGGATGCAGCCGGTGCTGTCGTGTCCATGCTCGTGATGCTCTTCCTGGTGCTGCTCGTGTGCTACGGCATCGTGCGGTGCATCGGCGGGATAGCGGCGATGCTGGCATGAGCGGCAACCCGCGCAACCGCAACGGCAACGCAAGGCGCAAGCTGAGAGCGAGGCTGAGGGCAGAGGGAAGGCCGTGCCACATATGCGGCCAGCCGATAGACTACAGCCTGCCGAGCGGCGACCCGTGGAGCTTCGAGGTGGACGAGCTGCTGCCCGTGTCGAGGGGAGGCAGCCCGCTGGACTACTCCAACGTGGATGCAGCCCACAGGATTTGCAACCAGCGGCGCGGCAACAGGATGCCGGGCGACGCCAAGCAGTACCAGATACGCCGCACGCGGCTGTTCTGAGGGAAAACATAGCAATGCACCAATAGGGGCGCGGTCGTTTCGGCGGTCGCGCCCTTTCTTTTGGCCCCAAGCGCCGAAGCCGCCGAAAAGAGGCGGGGCGGTCGCCCCTCCCCCGGGTCGGAAGGCCACTCCGGCCGCCTAGGGCCGATTTCCCCCCGCCCGTTCCGAACGATTTCGCTATCTCACGCCGCCATTACGATTCCCCGCGAAGAAGGAGGGAATCATGGCCGAGAACATCGAGATGCCGCAGGAAGTGGCTAGCGACCCCGTGCAAGCCGCCATCTGGGAGCAGCTGACCGCGAGGCGCACGTTCGCGCAGGAGGATGCGCCGACGCTGGCGCTGCTCTGCTACTGGCACGCCGTGGCGAACCAGGCACGCGAGGCCATGGCCCTCGAGGGCAACGAGATCGAAATACTCGACGCCACCGCATACAAGCCGATCAGGGGCAAGGGCGGCAAGCGGCTCAAGATGATGCGCAAGAATCCGGCGCTGACCGTGCTGAAGGAGGCCAGCACCGAGATCAGGGCGCTGTCGGACCAGCTCGGCCTGTCCAAGTCGGCCCGCAACGTCACGGTGCAGCAGGCGCGACCCGCGAGCGCCCACGGCAAGCTGCTCACGCTCATGTTCGATGACCGCGAGGCGCGTGCCAAGGCGGCAGGCGCGTGATGCAGGCGAGGCAGACCCCGACATACGAGGCGAACATCCCGGAAAGGCTCGACGGGGACGGCCCCATGGCGGCAGAACTGGCATCCGCGTACTTCGGCGACCCGCTGCCGTGGCAGCCGCACCTGCTCGACGCCATGCTCGCCCGCGATGGACGCGACAAGTATCTGCTGCGCTCGATCGGCATATCCATCCCGCGACAGAACGGCAAGAGCTGGGACGTTCGCGCCCGCTGCTTCCACGGCGCCCTCAACGGCGAGAAGATTCTGTACACATGCCAGCACGGCGACACCTCAGACCAGATGTTCCAGGAGCTTTCAAGGCCATTCGAGGACGAGGACGAGCCTGAGCTTAACGCCCTGCTGCTCGCCGTGCGCAAGACCAACGGCCAACAGGCCATCAAGCTCAAGAACGGCGGCCTTATCCGCTTCACCACGCGCACCGACTCGCTGGCGCGAGGCAAGACCTACGACGTGCTCATTTACGACGAAGCACAGGAGCTTACGGCCAAGCAGCAGGCGGCTTCTCTGCCCGCCATCTCGGCAGGGTCGAAGCACAACCCGCAGACGATCTACCTGGGCACGCCGCCAGGCCCCGACAACGTTGGCACGGTGTTCCGCGACCTCCACGAGGACGTTCACAACGGCAGGTCTGAGATGGGATGGATCGAGTGGGGCGCTACAGAGATCGGCGACGTGCACGACGAGTCGCGATGGTTCGAGTACAACCCGTCTCTCGGCACAATCCTCGACATAGAGGCCGTACGCGGCGAGTCCGAGCAGATGCAGCCCGACGTCTTCGCGCGTGAGCGCCTTGGCTGGTGGAGCCCAATCGGAGGAGCCGACTCATACGCGCTTTCGAGCGCCAAGTGGAAGGCGTGCGAGGCGGCGGGGCCGATGCAGGAAGGCAAGCTCGCGTTCGGCGTGAAGTTCTCGCCCGACGGGTCGCGCGTTGCCGTGTCCTGGGCGAAGGCAGAGCGCGGTGCCGGCTCCTACGTCGAGCTTTACGACCTCATGGGCGCTGAGGGCGGCACTGTCGGCATATCCGACATGCTGCTGCGCAACCGCGAGGAGATCGCGTGCGTCTGCATCGACGGAAAGAGCGGAGCGGACGCGCTGAAGCAGCGACTTCTGGACGGCAGGATGCCGAAGTCGGCGATCGTCATGGGCAGCACCGCGATCGTGCAGGCCGCCGCGACGATGCTGGCCGACGAGGTCAACGCCGGGACGACGAGCCACATCGAATCGCCCGCGTTGGACGATTCCGCAACGAAGTCGATCAAGCGCGACATCGGGCGCGACGGCTGGGGCTTCGGCGACGGCCCCGACTCTTCGTCAGCGCCGATCGAGAGCGCATCGCTGGCCCTATGGGCGGCGAGGACAACCAAGAGAGACCCGAGACGTAAACAGGAGGCAAGCTTCTGATGGCAGCAGTGAACATGGAACTGGCCGGACAGGTCGCGGCGGCGGAAGGCCTGCGACACGAGGACAAGGCGCTCGTGCGCGAGCTTATGGACACGTGGCGCACCCACCGATCCCGCAACATGTTGCGGGAGGACTACTACCTCGGACACGTCGGCGTCAAAGACCTAGGCATCGCCATGCCGAAAGCCCTCGCCAAGAAGATCAACCCGCGCGTTGACTGGCCCAAGAAGGCGGTGCACGCCCTGGCAGATCGCTCGGTGTTCAACGGCTTCACTGCCGACGACGATGCCGTTACCATGCGGCTGCGCGACATATGTGCCGACAACCAGCTCGAAGCTCTCTACCGCAAGAACCTTATCGGTGAGCTGAAGCACTGCTGCGGCTTCTGGACTGTCACGGACGGCGGCGGCAAGCCAATCATCTCCGCGTACCCGGCAACCGCAGCGGCGGCAATCTGGGATGACGCGCAGAAGCGCATCAAGGCCGGTCTCGTTGTGGCCGAGTCGAAGAAGATGCCAGGTGACACCGAGCGCGTGCCGACCGTCGTGCACCTGCTCACAGAAGACGCGCTGGTGGTGCTTACGCGCGGCAGCGGCCACTGGGTGGCCGACTACATGGAGCATGGCATGGGTCGCTGTCTCATGGAGCCTATGCCCTACGATGCCACGCTTGAGCGACCGTTCGGCTCCTCGCGCATCAGCCGTTCGGTCATGAGCATCACAGACGACGCCATACGCCAACGCGCCCGCATGGAGGTGGCGTCTGAGGCCGCGACGCTGCCGCAGACCTGGCTGCTCGGCACATACAAGAAGATGATCAACGGGCAGAACAAGTACGACGCGTCGATGGGGGCGGTCAACGAGATTACCAAAGACCCTGACGGAGACTCGCCGACCGTGTGGCAGTCGGCCCAGTTGCAGATGGCGCCGCTCACCGAGTACCTGCGCCAGCTAGCATGCCAAATGTCGGCGGTCACCAATGTTCCGGTGTCTTTCTTCGGCGTGAGCAACGACAACCCATCCTCTTCGGATGCCATCGCTGCATCGCTCGAACCGCTCGTGATCGATGCGAAGAACCTCAACCGCGAGAATGGCAACGCTTTGCGCAACGTGGCCTACATGGCGCTCGCTGTGGCGAACGGCACGGATTACGAGACCGAGCGCGATGCCGGCTACAACCTCAACCCGCGCTTCATGTCCCCGGCCTACCCGTCAATCGTGAGCCTGTCCGACGCCGCGTTGAAGCAGGTGCAGGGTCTGCCGAAGCTCGCCAACTCCGACGTGATGCTCGAAATGCTCGACTACACAGACGAGCAGATCCAGCGCATCAACAGCGACAACAAGAAGGCACAGGCGAGCGCTGCCGTGGCCTCGCTGTTCGAGCCGAAGGAGGGCGAGGATGGCGGAGATACCTCGCAGCCTGCTTAACGAGCTTACGGACGAGATCAACGCGCTATCTGGAATGGCGCAGCGCCAAGCCGGCGACGCGCTCACCCGCTTGGTGGCCGACTGGGAGGCGAGCGGGAACGGCGACATAGCGGCGCTGCGAGAGGCGGCCTACGAGGTGATCGAGACGGCTTGCGGCTACTACGCCGACACCGTTGCGGCTGGCCGCGCCGCCGAGTTCTACGACGCCGTGCGCAAGGCGCAGGACGCGCCCGGGAAGTACGCCGCCGTCGCCGAGTCGCTGCGCGACCCCCAGGCGACGTACGGCTCGGTGAAGGCGTTCATGGCAAGCGTGGTGAAGCAGGGAGCCACCGACATGTTCGTGGCCGCGTGCGTTCGCCGCCTCGACGCAGAGATCCGCAAGGCCGCGAACATGTGCGTGGCGCACAACGTCTCCAAAGACCCGGCGAAACCGAGGTACGCACGCGTGCCGTCTGGCGAGACGTGCGGTTTCTGCCTCATGCTCTCCTCGTTCGGCTTCAACTACAAGACAAAGGAGGCCGCAAGCCACTCGCACCCAAAGTGCGACTGCCGCGTCGTGCCGAGCTTCGGCAAGGGATCAAAGGTCAAGGGCTACGACCCCGACGGCATGTACGACAGGTTCAACGAGTGCCTTGACACATTGGGCGGTCGCAACGGGCTGTGGGCGGAATGGGACGCCATGCCCGACGCGGAGCGAGAGGCGTACATCAAGGCCCACGGAAACAAGGCCGGCAAGGCTTTCGACAGGTACGTGAACAAGCGCATGGTCGAGGAGATCGAACTGCGCGATCCGAAGTGGTACGCATCGGGAGAACATTCCGGCATCGAGTTTACGGACTCCGCCGTGAAAGGCGAGAAGCTAAAGCGCTGGAAGAAAGACCCCGGCGAAAGAATTACCGCCGAGAAGTTGAACGCGCTTGGCTATAAGGCGGAGTTCTGGGAAGACGAATCGCATCTGACAGCACCGAACTCCGATGGGAAGACAACGATTAGCCGAGCGGATTTATCAACGGGTATCGAAATCAAGACGATCTACGGAGCTGGGTCTGAGAACACGTTCAAGTCTCACATCAAGTCAATACCCGGCAAGAATGGCGTGAAGCTCACCGTCGTCGACGTGAGCGAGAACGAAAAGGTGACGGACGAGCAGGCGATAAAGTGGATCAGCAAGTACATGGCCCGCTATCACATCAGCGAGGTCAGGATGCTCGGGCACGATGGGAAACTCCTGCGAATAAAGAAATAGCCAGCGGCTGCATGTCTCTATAGGTGAGTCAAACAACCCGCTGGCTAACCAGATTATAACCGCAAAAAACAGCAAGGGCCACCTACAGGTGGCCTTTTTCATGCCGAATCTCACGCTCATAAGAAACTGTCGCGGACGGGCCGCACGGCCCAACTGATGACCGTTGAGCAGCCGCACGGCAGCTCAGGCGTGCCGCACGGCACGGGAAAGGACGCGACATGGCAGAAGCAAACGAACCCACGCAAGTGTCGGGAGCAGAAGGCGGAGATGGCGCCAACCAGGAGCCGCCCGTCGACTACAAGGCGCTGTACGAGGCCGAGAAGAAGCACTCGCGCGAGTGGGAGAAGAAGGCGAAGGCCAACAGAACCGCAGCAGCGGCGCTCGAGGAGGCCAACAACGCGAACAAGACCGCCGAAGACCAGATCGCCGACCTCAAGAAGAGGCTCGACGACAAGGAGAAGGAAGAGAAGCGGTCGAAGATCGCGGCCAAGGTCGCGCAGGAGAAGGGCGTGCCGGCGAGCCTGATCGTCGGCGACGACGAGGAAAGCATGTCCAAGTGGGCAGACGACATGCTCGCCGCGTTCAAAAAGCCGCCCGCGCCCAAGGTCGAGAAGCCAGGAAGCTTCCCGAAGCCGAGCGACGGCGACAAATCTGAGCTGCGCGACTTCACGCGCCAGCTCCTCGGTAACAACTAGAGACAAGTAAGGAGCCGAAATGGCTAACGACACCAGCAAGGTCAAGCTCCCGCACAAGGTAGTGACCTCCATCATCAACAAGGCAAAGGACACCTCCACCATCGCGGCGCTGTCCCCCAGCACCCCGCAGACGTTCTCCGACACCACCTACATCGTGTTCAACCCGACAACCGAGGCCGAGGTAGTTGCGGAGGGCGCGAAGAAGAGCGGTTCCGAGGTCTCCACCACGCCGATCGTCGCAAAGCGCGTGAAGGTAGTCACGACCACACGCGTCTCCGACGAGCTGCGCTGGGCCGACGAGGACAACCAGCTTGAGATCGTGACCAACATCATCGCCGACCAGACCGCCGCGATCGGCCGAGCGCTCGACTACGTGGTCTACCACGCCGTGTCCCCCAAGACGGGCACCGCGCTCGATGGCTACACCGCGCTCACCGCAGGGGCCAACGCCGTAACCGCCTCGGCATCCGCAGTCGACGACATCGACGCGCTGGCCGACGCGCTTATCGACTACGACATCAACGGCTTCGCGCTCTCCCGCAAGTTCGCCGCAGACCTCCGCAAGCTGCGCATTCCCGCCACCGGCCAGCGCCTCTACCCGGAGATCCCGCTGTCCCTCAACGTCGGCAACATCGACGGCATCCCCGCCGCGACCTCCGGCACCGTCAACGGTCGCCGCTGCAAGACCGACCCTAAGGTGACGGGCATCATGGGCGACTTCTCCACCATCAAGTGGGGCATGGTGCGCGACATGACCTCCGAGATCATCGAGTACGGCGACCCCGACAACACCGGTCAGGACCTGAAGGGATACAACCAGGTCGCGTACCGCACCGAGGCAGTCCTTGCCTACGCGGTTCTCGACCCCAAGGCCTTCGCCATCCTGAAGACGGCCTAGGGGGCGGTAACCATGGCGAACCTTGTGCAGAAGTTCATCGTCGAGGACGCATCCAAGGCATCCCCGATCCTCCCGCAGCACGTCTGCTTCGTGACCGCCGACGGCGAGCCTGTCGGCATCTCCAAACAGGCCGCAAACCCTGGTGCGAACCCGACCATCGCCAAGGTGGTCAAGTGCCTCGTCGACGCTGGCGTGATGGCCGCGACCTCCGAGGCATCCGAGCAGAAGGCCGGCGAGAATGCCGCGAAGCCGGTTGACTCCGGCAAGGCCGAAGAGCCTGCCAGCGAGGAGTAGGCGCATGGAGCCGCTAGCGACCATCGAAGACTACAGGGCGAGGTACGGCAACCCGACTGACGAGGCACGCGCCGCGACCCTGCTCTCAGACGCGTCAGACCTGCTCATGAGCGCTTACGAATCAAACGTGGGCGACTACGAGCGCGGCAAGGTAGCCGCCTTCGACCGATCTGCCGCAGCGGTGTGCTGCCTCGTGGTCAACAGGGTCTTGTCTGCGCCAGCAGCTCTGGCGGGTGCCATGCAGTACAGCCAGGGCGCAGGCGTCTACACGGCCAGCGTGTCGTACGGGTCTGCCCTCGGCGAAATGTACCTGGGAAAGACGGAGCTGAAGCGCCTCGGGCTGCTCGACCAGCGCATCGGGGCGCTCCAACCGGTTGGGAGTGATGCCGAATGGGACTCATAAGCACCGAATCGGTGACGGTCACAACACCAGTGGTCGACTTCGATTCGCTCGGCGAGCCTATCGAGCGCGGCAGCGTGAACACCGCCATAGAGGGCGTGGTCGTGTGCCCGGGGGCCACGTCGGAACTCGACGCATCGCGCCCCGATGGCACTGATGTCGCCTACACGCTGTGTTTCCCCAAGAGATTCACCGCATCGCTCAAGGGGTGCCGCGTGAACGTTCGAGGCACCGAGTACCGCGTCATAGGCGACCCGCAGCGCTACGACCCGGAAAACACCCCAGGCGATTGGAACCTCACCGTGGAAGTGGGGCGCACCGATGGCTAAGTGCAAGGTGAAGTTCGAGTGGAAGGGCTGGAAGCGCGGCGGCTATGCCGAGGTTATGAACTCAGGCGCGGTGCAAACGCTTCTTAAGAAGAAGGCAGACGCCGCAGCGGCATCGTGCAACTCGTCCTTCTCCCGGCACCCCGGCGAGGGTGCCGGCTACATAGTCCGCAAGTTCAAGGGCAAGCTCGCAAACGGCTTCGTGGTTACCACGGCGACTCCGCACGCCCATGCGAGCGAGCGCAAGCACAACCGCCTCAGATCCATGTTCGGAGGCGGTGAGTGATGGACGTGGAGCGCATGGTGGCGCAGCGGCTCATGGACGAGACCGGCATCGAGGCCGTGCTCGACGTACCAGCTGACAGGCCCAGCGAGTTCATATCGGTGTCGCAGACCGGATCTAGCCGCAGCGGCTGCATCAACCGTGTGCAGCTCGTGGCGCAGTCATGGGCGAAGACCCGCAGACGCGCCGCAGAGATCGCCGAAGCCGTGGAGCACGCAGTGCCGAGTCTCATGGACGAGGAGTGCGTGTTCGAGGCCACGTGCGGAGACACGTACCGCTGGGACGACCCAGACAGCCGCCAGCGCCGATACCAGACCAACGTAAACGTAACCATTTGCGAATAGGAGCCGACATGGCACTTTTCAAGAAAAACGAGACCAAGAACGTCTCGTCCACCAAGGGCGTGAAGGGCGGATACATCTTCGTGGCTCCGGCCGGCACCACCCTCCCCACAGACATCAAGACCAATCTCGCCGAAGCCTTCCTCAATCTCGGCTTCATCTCCGAGGACGGCTACACCGAGTCCGAGGAGACCGACGCCAACGAGCTGAAGGATATGAACGGCGACCTCATGGACTCCGCCACGACCTCGCGCGTGGAGTCTGCGAAGCTCACGCTCGCGGAGATCAAGGCGCAAACACTCAAGGTCATGTATGGCGCCGAAAACGTGACCGACCTCGATGGCGTTATCACCGTCGAGCACAACGGCAACAAGGACGAGGCGTGGTCGATCGTGCTCGAACTCGTGCTCAAGAACGGTCGCCGCTGGCGCAAGGTCGTGCCCTCCGCCAAGCTATCCGAGCTTGACGACCTCAAGCTCGCGGTGAGCGAGATCGCCGGGCGTCAGATCACGCTCAAGTACCTGGTCGATAGCGACGGAAACACCTGCTACGACTACATCGAGTCGACCGAAACCGCCAGCGCCTAGGAGGAATGAAGATGACCGAGATCAAGTTTTCCGTCGACGGCGTTGACGGCGAGTTCGCCGCAGACCTCGACGAGTTGAAGTCCTACAAGACTGTGAAGCAGTTCGCCCGAAGCGGAACCGACCCGGCGGGGATGATGGACGCCATGGAGCGCATCTTCATGGGCCGCGACGAGGAGTACATCGAAGCGCTCGGAGGCACCTCCTACGACATGCGCCGCCTGTGCGACGCGGCATTCGAGGCTGCAAAGGCAAAAAACTAATAGGCTTCGCCAGCGACCTCGAGAACAGGCGCGGCGAAGCGATAGCAGACTTCCAGCAGTTCTACGGCATAGCCCTGCCATTGGATGGAGCGCCCGAAGACCTCGATCGGATGGCGCTTCTCTGGCAGCACCTCCCCGACAACTCGCGCCTCGCCAAGGCGCAGTACCCGCAACTCAGGTGGAGCACGACCGACTACATGCTCTGGCGTATCGAGCACCAGCTTCGGTGCATCGCCTGGGGCATGGCCGACAAGAAGGACAGGAGCGCGGAGCCTCCCGAGCCTATCAAGACGCCGGCGCAGCTCGCAGAGCTTGAGCGCCACCGCGCGAACGCGCTGGAAGCCAAGGAAGAGATAGACAAGATCCTGGGGATAGGGGGGGAAGATGGCGACTAGTGTCGGGTCGGCCTATGTGTCCTTGATGCCGTCGATGGATGGCTTCGCGAGCAAAATCGGCAAGGAGTTCGGCAGCCAGGGCAACGCCGCAGGCAAGGCCTTCGGCGACTCCATGACCGTCGGCATCGACGGCGGGGCCAAGAAGTCCTCGGGCATCCTGACAGGGCTTGGAACCGTAGCCAAGGGCGTCGCCACTGCGGCGGTGGCCGGGTTCACAGCGCTCACAGGGGCCGTGACCGCGATTGGCGGCGCGGCCCTTTCCGCATATGCAGACTACGAACAGCTGGTTGGCGGCGTCGACACCCTGTTCGGCTCCGCGTCGCAGACACTGCAAGGTTATGCCGCAGAGGCATACAAGACATGCGGAATGTCCGCCAACCAGTACATGACGCAGGCCACGAGCTTCGCGGCCTCGCTCGTCTCGTCGTGCAGCGGCGATGTCGCCAAGGCGGCTGACTACGCGAACATGGCCATGGGCGACATGTCGGACAACGTGAACAAGATGGGTTCCGACATGACAGACGTGCAGAACGCCTACCAAGGCTTTGCGAAGCAGAACTACACGATGTTGGACAACTTGAAGCTCGGCTACGGCGGCACGCAGGCTGAGATGAAGCGCCTTATCGCCGATGCCAACAAGCTGCGCCAGGAGCAGGGCAAGAACGCCGACCTCACGATCGACAGCTATGCCGATGTGGTCGAGGCCATCCATACCGTGCAGGAGAACATGGGCATCACCGGCACCACCGCCAAGGAGGCCGCTACCACGATCAGCGGCTCCATCGGCATGGCGAAGGCCGCGTGGGAGAACTTCATCACCGGACTCGGGCGCGACGACGTCGACTTCTCGCAGCTCACGCAGCAGCTGCTTGAGTCGATCGGCGCGGTAGCTACGAACGTGGCTCCGAGGGTTGCGCAGATCGGCAAGGGAATCGTCGAGGCGTTCCCGGTTGTGCTGTCTGGCCTTGGCCCAGTCCTTGGCCCAGTGCTTTCGGAAGCGCTCGCGACTGCTTGGAACATCGCCGTAGGAGCCTTGGCTGAGCTTGGCATACAGCTGCCGACAGTCGACGCTTCCCAGATAACGGGGGCGTTCCAAGCGATCGCCGACGCTGCGGCATCCGTCGTAGGCACGTGCAAGTCCGCTTTCGGGAAGCTTGGCGAGCAGATACCGGGCATCTGGGACACCATCGTCTCGACTATTGGCGGAGCCGTGACGACGATCATCTCGGCGGTGTCGCCGTTCGTGACGTACTTCGCATCGCAGATGCTGCCCGCCATCGCGTCATTTGCATCTGGCGCAGTCGGCGCGTTCAGCGCCGTGCGGCCTGTCATAGAGCAGCTTGGCTCGACGCTGCTGAACGTCGGCCAGGCCATCCTGCCCGTGCTACACAACGCCTTCGCGATGATCGTCCCGATCATTTCGCAGGTCATCGGCATCGCCATGCAGCTTTTCGCTGCGGTAAGCCCGCTCGTGTCGCAGGTGGGCGCTGCGCTCATGCCGGCAATCACGTCTATCGGCACGGCGCTCGCAAACCTCGCCAACGCCGTGCTGCCGATATTGGCTAGCGGCATGCAGATAGTGCTCTCCGTGGCTCAGATGCTCATACCGGTAATCCAGACAGTGCTGTCTGTAGTTGGTTCAATCGTGTCCGTCGTGATAACGGTGGCAAGCCAGGTGATCTCGGTCGTGGTAAACGCCGCATCCGTCGTAGCCTCGGCCATTGGCCTCGTCATGTCGGTCGTGAGCGGCCTCGTGACTGCGGTTACCACGTTCATCGGCTCGATCGTATCCGTTGTCGGCGGCGGGATAGCTACCGTGGTCGCCGCCGTTTCAGGCGGTGTGAACGCGGTAGTGGCGTTCGTCGGCTCGCTGGTGTCCTCAGCGCTCTCGCTCGTGTCCGGCCTCGCCTCCTCGATCGCCGGGTACTTCTCGACCATGGTGTCTACGATGGCGAACGCGGCGCAGCAGGTGTACGCGGCAGTGACGGGTGCCTTCTCGGCGCTCGTCGGCGCTGTGTCTGGCCATATCGGGAGCCTCATGAACACCATTTCCAGCATCCCCGGCCAGGTAATGGGCTTCTTCGCAGGCGCTGGGTCGTGGCTCGTCGGTTCCGGTCGCGCGCTGATCAACGGCTTCACGCAGGGCATCCAGAACGCAATCGGCGGCGCCCTTTCCGCCGTGTCCGGCGCCGTCTCGCAGATCCGCTCGTTCTTCCCGTTCTCGCCCGCAAAGCGCGGCCCATTCAGCGGCCACGGTTATACAACCTACTCGGGCAAGGCGCTCATGGAGGGATGGGCCGAGGGCATCGGCAGCGGCACGGGGGCGGTCAACTCCGCCATCACGTCGGCGCTAGCCTCCGCGAGCTCGCTTATCGGCTCGGGCATCACGGTCGCTCCGTCGGTTGCCGTTGCCGGGGCAGGTGCCGCCGGCACGACCTACAACGTCACGGTCAATGGAGGAAGTGTAAACGCAGACCAGCGGATCATGCAGGCGGTTGACGTTCTGGTCTCCGCAGCCAAGCGGTCCGCAGGGTCGGGAAGGTAGCCAATGGGAACCCATACAAGGGAGATACAGATCGCGGGGCGCAACCGCTGGTATCGCGGCTATATCTCCGTTGACGGCGTGAGCACGGTCAACGACACCACCTCGCGCATAACAATCACCGCCGCGCTCGACGACAAGTACGCGGCACAGTACGGCACGCACTACGACGTGATCGTCAACGGCACCACCTACAGGTCGCGCGACGTGCTGCTCAACAACTACGGCAACTGGGCCACGCGCGACGCCGTGACCTTCACCGTGGACGTCGGGCGCGGAGCCAGCGGCTGGAACTGCTCCGTGCAGATCCACGTCTACGGCAAGACGTACAACAACTACTACGGCAGCGCCGGCGGAGATGCCTGGGCAACAGAGTACGCTTGGATTCCCCAGCGCGGGTACTCGCAACCGCATCCGCCCAAGAACCCGAAGCTGGCCCGCGTTTCCGACACATCCCACAAGATCATGTGGGACGTCGACTACACGGGCATGGACGGCGCGTACCCCTGGGCTGGCGTGTATGTAGACCGCCGCACCGACGACGGCTCATGGGTGAACATCGCCGACGTCTCGTGGGACGTGACCAACTACACCGACAACTCGACGACCGCAGGACACAAGTACGAGTACCGCCTTTGCGCCCACGGCCCGGGCGGCAACTCCACGCACGTCTCGTGCGGAACCACGTACACAACTCCGTCGGCACCTTCGCGCATCGATGCCATCAAGGCCGGCGCGTCCGAGGTGACGCTGCGCGTCTACGGGGCGTGGTGGTACGCCAGCGCATGGGATGTTCAGCGATCAGGCGACGGCGGGAATACGTGGGCGGCGGTCTCGACCACCACCGAGGGCGAAGACCCCGCATGGGTAGACCTGCACGACACCTCCGCGCCTGCCGGCACGATCGTCTACCGCGTCAGGGCCAAGCGCGGTAGCCTAACGTCTTCGTGGGTCGAATCGAATTCCGTGACCACGATCACGCCGCCTCTCGCACCGAAGGTCACCGCCGACCATGTTGCGCCAACGGGGTCGGCAGCATCCTTCTCGTGGGTGCCCAACCACCCCGACGGCTCGGCGCAGTCCGCCGCGCAACTTGAGCTCGTCGGCAGCGAGACGATAACGAAGTCGTACACGACCGAGAAAAGCGCATCGGTCACACTCACGAAGGGAAGTTGGAAAGCTCGCGTTCGCACGAAGGGACTGCACGCCGATTGGGGCGCTTGGTCTGGCTATGCGGCGATAACGGTCGCCGACTACCCGCAGTGCTGGGTCGCCTCCCCCGCTACCGACGGCATGCTCGTCGATGCGGTGCCGCTCACGGTGCAAGTCGCCGCAACCGACGAAACTGGCATCGCGCAGGCAACGCTCACGCTCGCAGAGGTCGGCGGCGCGACGGTCGCCACGGCAGACGTCACGAACCTGAAGCCCGTGAGTTTCGGCAGCTACGCCACCATACGCAACGGCATCGACTATCTGCTCATGCTCACGGTCAAGGGCGGCTCCGGCCTGTCCAAGACGGCCATGCGCCGCTTCAAGACGCACTGGGCGGAACCGGCCATCCCAGACGTGTCGCTGTCGTACGACGATGCGCTGGCGTGTCACGTGAAGGTGCGCAACGGCCTCTCGTCATACGAGATCGAGCAGACCACGCTCGTAGGCCCCATGACGGTCGACGAGGTGAGCAATGAGCTTTCCATGCTAGGCACGATCACAGTCGATGGTGACGCGCTGGTGCTCGGCAACGCCTCCCGCTGCTCCGCCTTCACGGTGGAGCGCGTGGCGTACGGCGGCGATGCCGTCATAGCATCCGGCGTGCTTGACTCCCAAGAGACGATCGACCGCGTGCCGCCGCTAAACACCGACTACGAGTACAAGGTCACCGGGTACGCCGACAACGGCACCTCGTCGCAGACCGTGACCGATGCCAACGTGTTCGCGCACGGGATGGCGCTTAACTTCGGCCAGGATGCATCGACCGTGCTTGTGCTCGACTACAACGGCGACTACTCGACAAGCTCTCAGCGATCCGTAGAGACATACCACTTCGCCGATGGCGGCGAGAACGGCGACCTGCCCATTTCGTACATGCTCGACGAGCTGAACAAAAAGACCTCGCTCTCATGGGAGATGAAGCGCGACGGCCACGACAGGTACATACGGATTATGGACGAGCAGTGGAGGGGATGGTGGCGCGGACATGCGGGCGAACGCGCATACGGCCCCATGGACTTCGACATGTCTGTGAAGGGTGCAGGCATCTGGAAGGGTTCGGCCAACGTCACGCACAACGTCTTCGAGGAGCCGATAAATGGCTGATTGGGGAAAACCGTTCCTCACCTCGTTCCGCTTCATGCGCGTAGACCGCGCAAGCGGCAACGAGGTCGAGAGAATCACGAACATAAAGAACGGCGGGTGCATTGAGCGCAACCAGGACAAGGACTACACCACAGGGCAGGTCGATTACTCCGGGGCGCTCGATATCGGGGCAGATCTGCTGCGGGTGTACCTCGATGCCGACTTCGGTGGCGCGTCAGTCAGTGAGGCGCTGGGGACTTTCGTTGTCTCAGCGCCGAAAAGGACCAGACGCGGCGTCAACTCAACCGGCACGGCAGTCCTGTCGGGCAGGCTGTCGGAGGTTGCGGAGGACGAATTCGATGCCCCATTCACGGTGGCGGCTGGAACCGTGGTTGTCCCCTACGTCGTAAAGTTGCTCAAGGCGGCTGGCTTCGCTGACGTGATCGCCGAAGGCTCCGACTACAAGCTAGCGCAGGATTGGACGCTCGGAATCGATTCGGGCGACATGAGGCTGTCGAAGCGCCTGGCGGCGTGCAACGCGCTGCTCGACGTGGCGGGCTTCCGCGCCGTCGACGAGGACGCCTACGGAAGGCCCGTACTTCGCAGATATAGGGAGCCGCAGGACAGGCCCGTTTCCATGACCCTTCGAGAGGGCTCTGGCGCACGCTTCATCAACGAGGTAGTCGACGAGCTTGACCGCTCGGGCGTCGCCAACGTGGTGCACTGCGACTACGAAACGCAGGACGCCTTCTACCGTGGCACGGCCATCGACTCAGACCCGAGCAGCCCTTACTCCACGGTTTCGCGCGGTTGGCGCAAGACGGCCACGTACAGCTACAGCGACCTGCCCGAGGGGTCTACCGATGCCGAGAGACAGAGGAACGCCGATGCCAAGGCTAACGAGATGCTGCGAACACAGCAGAGCGCTATCCGTAGAGTCACGGTCAAGCGGACGTACGCGCCTATCGCGTGCGGCGATGCCGTGATGGTCGATTGGGCAAGCGCCGGCATCAGCGGCAAGTTCGCGGTGAGGACTGCGACTCTCACGCTCGTGGGAGGATGCCCAATCGAGATGGAGGTGAAGAGGTATGAGCGATGAACTCATGTCGGCCATGCGCCGATACGGCGCCGCGATGGCCGATGCGACCGCCAACGACCCTCCCGGCCAGCAGGCGTGCTACGGAACGGTGAATTCCGTATCCGGAGCCACCATGGCCGTATCGGTGAAGGGGGCATCCCTGAAGCTCCCGTACACCACCTCATGCTCGGGAGCCAAGGCAGGCGACCGATGCATCATCCAGGCAATCGGCCCGCACGCCATCGTGATCGGCGTGCTAGCTAAGTAAAGGAGGTGCGATGGCAGATACCAACAAAGGCGCGGCGCTGCTGCTCAACGATGCGGGCAACATCGACCGCGCCAGAACCACCGACGGCTCGATCTTCCGCATCGAGTCGACGCTATCGATGGAGGCCGCCGAAGAGGCCAAGACGGCAGCGGCGAACTGCAACACCGCGACTGAAAGCGCCGAAGCGGCAGAGAAGACGCGCGTGTCCAACGAGAACGCTCGGAAAACGGCTGAGACCGAGCGCGGCAACAACGAGACAACCCGCAAGAACAACGAGACGTCGCGCAAGAACGCCGAGACAACACGTCAAGACAACGAAACTGCGCGAAAGAATGCCGAAACCACGCGCCAGAACAACGAGACGAGCCGATCGAACGCCGAGATCGAACGCAAAAAGGCCGAAAGCCAGCGCCATGACGAGCATATCGCCGACCAACAGGCATCGAGCAACGCGACCTCTGCGGCGAACGGCGCGGCTTCGCGTGCGGACGCAGCGGCGAACCAGGCGTTGCAGATCGCCAACTCCGTGGCGCAAGGCAGCGCAGGAAGCTCGGACGTCGCGGAGCTGCGTGCCCAGAACGCGAAGCTCGCAACGCTTTTGGCGAACTCGACAGGTCAGTTCATATACATGGGCGGAACAGTCTACTGCCCGGCTTCAAAGGCATCGGCGAGCGGGGTGACCGTAACGTTCGGCTCAACATGCTCCGCAAGCGGCAATACCATCACATTGATTTAAGAAGGAAACGAAATGGCTCAAGCTAAGATCCTCACAGTGGGCGGCACCAACTACGAGATGATAGACGACACCGCCCGCACCAACGCCACCACGGCGCTCAACAACACCGAGTACAACCGACAGGGCCTGATCGGCAAGTACCCGGGCCAGTCGCTCGCAACGCTTCTCGCGGGCGAGGTCTCAGGCTCCGCCACCATCTACGACGCGCTGCACAAGCGCGTGCAGGCCGCGAACTTCAGCGGCATGCGCGTGGGCGACTACATCGACGTGCCGCTCGTGAGCGCGTCAAACGTGGCGGCCCAGCAGTCCGTGCGCTTCCTGCTTGCGCACTTCGACCCGTACTACCAGTGCGGCGACAGCGCCAAGGGCCACCACATCGCGTTCATCGCGTCCGCGCCCGTCGCCGTGGCCAAGACCGTCACCGGCGTGGCCAACGACAGCTACCTGATGTGGAACACTGCGAACACCAACCAGGGCACCGCAGACGTGAAGAACCCGTACCTGAACAGCAACCTCAAGGCGTGGGAGAAGCTGTTCGAGGCGTGCCTGCCCGAGGGGCTGACCAAGTACCTGCTCACCCAGCGCGTGCTGCTTGAGGAGCGTTACAGCGCGAGCGGCGCGCTCAGCGACTCCAACAGCTGGAGCTGGCAGGACATCGGCAAGGTGTGGTCGCCCTCCGAGATGGAGGTGTACGGCAGCCCAGTGTGGGGCACCAAGGGCTACAGCGTGGGCTTCGACTGCCAGTTCGACCTGTTCCGCGATACCGCGCACCGCTTGAACGGAACTCGGTACTGTTGGTGGCTGCGTTCCGTCATGGGTGGCTCCTCGTCCTACGTGTGCTACGTCAGC
>CATYEN010000025.1 GCA_958405565.1 uncultured Collinsella sp.
AAATGATTTTTTAATCCCCGTCCCAGAAAAATCATTGTGGGAGAGGAGATGTCGATGAAGCCGTTGCTGCTGCATGCTTGCTGTGCGCCGTGCTCGCTTGAGCCGGTTCGCCTGCTGCGCGAGGAAGGGTTTGAGCCCACGATTTGCTGGACCAACCCCAATATTCAACCGCGCGATGAATGGCAGCGCCGCCTGGACGAACTGCGCCGGTGGTGTGCTGATGGCGACATCGAGCTTATCGAGGCAGGCGAGGACCGCGAGCGCTGGGAGGCCGGTGTGGCCCCGTTGGGCGCCGATCGACCCCGTCGCTGTCGTGCGTGCTATGCCCTGCGTCTGGCCGAGGCATGCCGTGTGGCCCAGGAGCGCGGGTTCGAATATGTGGGTACGACGCTCGCCGTCTCGCCGTATCAGCTGTTCGAGACCTGTAATGACGTGTTGGAGCGTCTGGCTGCCGCCCGCGGTCTCACCCCGGTCATTCGCGATTTTCGCCCGTATTACCCCGAGGCGACACGCCGTTCGCGCGAGCTGGGCATGTATCGGCAGAACTACTGCGGCTGCCGATTCTCGGCCGTCGAGGCGGCCATGGACCGCGCCCGCATCCGCGACGAGCGCAAGGCTGCCAAAAAGTAGTTCATTTGGGATGCCAGCCTGCTAGGATGTAGAGCGGACTTTAGCTATATAAGGAGTATCCGACGTGTCTATGCGTACCGATGATTTTGACTACAACCTTCCTGAGGAACTGATCGCCCAGGCTCCTGCCGAGCCGCGCGACTCCTGCCGCCTGCTGGTGGTGGATCGCAAAGGCTCCCAGGCGGGAATGCCGCTGGAGCATGGCGGTACCGTTGAGCACCGCATCTTCCGCGACATCATCGACTATATCGAGCCGGGCGACGTGCTCGTCATCAACCAGACGCGCGTGATGCCGGCCCGCCTGATTGGCCGCAAGGCAGGCTCGGGCGGCGTGGTCGAGACGCTGCTGCTCAAGCGCCGCGAGGATGTTGACCCGCTGGGTCACGTTTGGGAGTGCCTGGTCAAGCCGGGCAAGCGCCTAAAGCCCGGTGCTCAGATTGAGTATCGCGCCGGTGGCGCCCATGCGCCCGAGGGCGCGCCCGTGGTACTGACGGCCGAGGTCGTCGACTTTGTCACCGATAGCCGCGGCGGACGTCTGGTGCGCTTTGAGCCGGTCGGTTGCAATGCCGCCGGCGAGCCGCGCACGCTCGACGAGGCCATTCACGCCGCCGGTCACGTGCCGCTGCCGCCCTACATTACCGATTACGAGGGCGATCCCGAGAAGTACCAGACCGTCTACGCCATGAAGGAGGAGCACTCGGCTGCCGCTCCCACGGCGGGTCTGCACTTTACCCCCGAGCTCATGGCCGCTATCGAGGCCAAGGGTGCGAAGTTTGCCGCCGTCGAGCTCGAGGTCGGCATCGATACCTTCCGTTTGGTGGAGGAGGATGACCCCACGCAGCACGTGATGCACACTGAGCGTTACCACGTGTCGCAGGAGGTGGTCGACGCCGTGCACAAGGCCAAGGCCGAGGGGCATCGCGTGATCGCCGTCGGTACCACCGCGGTGCGCTCGCTCGAGAGCGCGTTTGATGCGGACGCGCCGGTGTCCGACCCGGCCGTGACGGCGCGCTATTTTGAGGGCCGTGAGGACGGCGCCGACACGCTCAGCCGCGGTGACATCGTGGTGCGCGAGAACGCGACGACGCAGCTCTACCTCATGCCCGGCTCGACCTATCACGTGGTCGACGCGCTGATCACGAACTTCCACGTGCCGCGCTCTACGCTCATGATGCTCGTGAGCGCGTTTGCCACCCGCGACCAGATCATGGATGCCTACGCCGCCGCCATCGAGGAGCGCTACCGCTTCTTCAGCTTTGGCGACGCAATGCTCATTTTGTAGGTTACGGCGTTTTACAAACGCCGTAACCGGTCGACGCTGCAAACGCCCCTAAGCGGCAATCGGGGGTTCCGCCGTTCTACCGAACGGCGGACCGGTCGACGCTGCGCGGGCCGCATTTGGACAATCTGACGTTCGACTTCAAGGGCGCGACCAGAAGGTCAGCGCCCTTTCGTTTCACGTCACCTTGTCTCAAATGCGACCCGCTCGCTGTCGTTGCCAAAACATTGTCGTTGCCGTGGTTCACTTGGCACTTGGGGACGTTCCTTTTGTGTCGGCACTTGGGGACAGTCCTTATGTCAAGAGATTGGTGCAAGAGGGATAGGTTGCCTTGCGCCGATTTAAATAAGTTGCGGTGAGATAGTTCTTGAATTGGCCTTTTTGAGGGCTAAACAGGAACTATCTCACCGCAACTGCGTTGGGCCGTTTTTGGCAACTGGCTTACTTGCTTGCGAACAGCCAGACCAGGATGATCACCAGGATTGCGGCGATGATGCAGGCGATGGCTCCGGTGAATTTGACGCGTGAGTCGCGGGTTCGCTTGCGCACGTCGTCTTCGGCAGCCTCGAGTTGGGCAACTTCGCGCTCGGTCTCGGTATGCTCGGCCTTGTCACGTGCCAAGGCCCCGGCGAGCGATTCGGTGATCTCGGGATGGTCGTGCACCTCGGTCGCCTGTTCGATAATCGACTGCGCATGTGCGGCGTCCGCCTGTGCGTTTGCGATGGCCTGCTCTTGCTCGCGGCGTGCTTTGTCCTGCGTGGCGATCTTTTCGCGCAGCTCGCGCTGGCGCGTCGCGGCGGCAGTTTTTGCGGACTGCAGCTCGTCGCGCGCGGCATCTGCCTCGGCCGTTACGGCCTGGTGTGCGCGTTTAGCGTCGGCGATGGGGGCCTGTGCCTGCTCGACGGCCTGCTCGGCGGCGGCAAGTGAATGCTCAAGATCGGCGGTCACGCGCGGAATGTCTTCCTCGGCCTTGCGGAGGGCATCGGCCGTGTCGGAGATCTGCATCGAAAGCTCGCTGGTGCGCACGGTGTAATTGGCGGGATTTGCCGAAGGGTTGCGCTGCAGCTCGGCATACTCGCGACGCAAGGTCTCGAGCTGTGCGCGCGTGGCATCGGCAGTTTGTCGTGCAGCGGCGACACCGGTATCGCGCTCAGCCTTCACTTTGTCGCGGATGCGCTTGGAATCTTCGAGTCGACGAACCAGGCGGTTGCCGGTCTCGCGTGAACTCGCCTCGCGGGCTTCCACGGCGTCGAGTGCAGCCTTCAGGCGGAGCTCGGTCGCATCGTCTTCTGCCTTCATTTGCTCGAGCTGACCCTTGAGCTCCGTCGCTTTGGCGGCATGGGCATCACGGGTAATTTCAGCTGCCGCAGCGGTCTTTTGTGCCGTGGCGATTGCCTGGCGCTGGTCGGCGATGATCTGATCGTAGCGGCCTGCGATGTCCTGGCGCGTCTCGAGCTCCTCTGCCTGGTCGGCGATGCGCTGCTCAAGCTCGGACAGGTGGGCGCGGGCATCGGCGAGTGCCTTCTTGGCGGCGTTCATCTCGCGCATGGCCGACGCGCCCTGGGCGATAAAAGTGCCCACGGCGTTAGCGGTGTTTGAGACGGCGCTCCCCAGGTCGCGGCTCGTGGCGGGGGCATGCGAGGTGGTCGGGTGCGCGGCCTCGGCGGCATTCGTATCGGCAGTCTGCGGCGCGGCGATATTGCCGGTGCCGCCTTCGATCACGGAAAAGCCCGCTGCATGCGGGTCGACGGCGTCCGCGCCAATCGTGGGATGCTCGAGCTGCAGAAACGAGGGCATAGTGCTGCCCTGGTCGGCAACCGGGGTCTCGCCGGGCACAAACGTCGAGGCGGCCTCGGCGGCTTCCTCTTCCTCGGCGTCGACATCGGCATCGGCGACAGCGTCCTTCATCGCTTTGACGGCATCCATCATGGAGTCCATGACGGCGTCGAGCTCTTCTTCCGAAGACACCTCGATGGGGCCCGCTGCTTGCGGAGCGGCGTCCTTTTCGGGGGCGTCGTCCTGAGCGGCCGAATCGTCGTTTTGCTCGTCGGCATCTTCGGCCGCAGGGGTTTCGGCCGCAGTGCTTTCGTTTAGAGCGGTGTCATCGACGTTAGTGTCATCGCAGGTCACAGCGTCAGTATCTGCGGTAATTTCTGCGGAATCATCAATATGCTGTTGAGTCTGGGGGTCCAGCTCGTCTGTCATAGGCATGTGCTCCTCATCGTTGTTTGTCACCCTATGATAAAGTCTCGCGCCGACATCCCGCGCCCCGCAGCAAAGTTTCAAAACGTGTTCGATGACTCGTTGCGTTAACAAAAACTCGGCCGCTCTATCCAATTTTTACTTGACATTCCCTTCGCCGAAAGACGTTGCACCGTTCGCCTGCCATGGGCTTTATTTTTCACTTGAACCCGCTAAAGTTGCATTTCAGCTTTTGGCGCGTGAAGTTGGATGCGCGCAGTCGACGGGCAGGCCCGTCGCGATTTGAAAGGACTTCGTATGGGACTTTTCACTGGTAAGACCGTGATCGTCACCGGCGGCGGCAAGGCCACGCTCAAGGACGGCTCCGCTGGCTCCATCGGCTACGGCATCGATATCGCCTTTGCCAAGGAGGGCGCGAACCTCGTCATCACCGGCCGCAACGTCGCCAAGCTCGAGGCCGCCAAGGAGTCTCTTGAGGCTGAGTACGGCGTCAAGGTTCTTCCTGTTCAGGCCGATGTCTCCGCCGGCCAGGACAACGAGGCCGTCGTGCAGAACGTTATCGACAAGGCGATTGAGGAGTTCGGCCGCATCGACGCCGTCGTCAACAACGCTCAGGCAAGCGCCTCGGGCGTGACCATCGCCGACCACACTATGGACCAGTTTAACCTGGCCATTTACTCTGGCCTGTATGCCACCTATCTGTACATGCAGAAGGCCTATCCGCACCTGAAGGAGACCAAGGGCTCCGTGGTCAACTTTGCCTCGGGCGCCGGCTTGTTTGGCAACTATGGTCAGTGCAGCTATGCCGCTGCCAAGGAGGGCATCCGTGGTCTGACTCGCGTCGCCGCCAATGAGTGGGGCAAGGACGGCATCAACGTCAACATCGTTTGCCCGCTTGCTTGGACTGCTGCGCTCGAGAACTTCCAGGATGCTTACCCCGAGGCGTTCAAGGCCAACGTCCACATGCCGCCGGCGGGCCACTACGGCGACGTCGAGAAGGAGATCGGCCGCGTGGTCGTTCAGCTCTGCGGCCCCGACTTTAAGTACATGAACGGCGAGACCGTCACCCTCGAGGGCGGCATGGGCCAGCGTCCTTAAGGGTTACGCGGTTCTACGAACCGCGTAACGGCTCGACGCTGCGCGGGCCGCATTTGGACAATCTGACGTTCAACTTCAAGGGCGCGACCAGAAGGTCAGCGCCCTTTCGTTTCACGTCACCTTGTCTCAAATGCGACCCGCTCGCTGACTTATGCTCAACCTGCGACACCTTCTTGTTTCAAGGCACCTTGCTCGCTCTGGCGGGTTTTCGCTGTCGGTACCAAAACATCGGCGTTTCCGTGGTCAGTAAAAAGCCTTCCCATAGTCATTGGGGACGTTCTTGTTTGACTAGTCGTTTAAGAACGTCCCAACGACTACTCGCAAAATGAGCGTGGATAATCTCCCGTTTTTGGCCTGTGTTTTGGGCAAAAGTGGGAGATTATCCACGCTCATGCGTCAAGCGTCCAAAAATCCACGCTCATTTGCCGTGCCCTTGTCGTGTCCCCGCCACGCCGCCTCTCGCACCAGTTTCTGTCGAGTCGGTGCTCCTCGTTGGTTGCTCGTATAATGGTCTGCGTATGAACCGCAACCAAGGAGTTCCAGTTTATGGACCAGAGCCTCTTTAAATTCGACCTGATCGCCGAGGACCCGACCACGCACGCGCGCGCCGGCGTGCTGCACACCCCGCACGGCGACATCGAGACGCCGATCTTTATGCCCGTGGGCACCAAGGCAAACGTCAAAGGCATCCCCACCGAGACTGTCAAGCAGCTCGGTGCGCAGATCGTGCTCGCCAACACCTACCACCTGTCCATGCGTCCCGGCGAGGACACCATCGCCGAGCTTGGCGGACTGCACAAGTTTATGAACTGGCACGGTCCCATCCTCACTGACTCGGGCGGTTTCCAGGTCTTTAGCCATAACGATGCCGTCAAGCTCACCGACGAGGGCGTGCGCTTTATCGTCAACGATTACGACGGCCGCCACGTGTTCTGGACGCCCGAGGACAACATGGAAATCGCCATGAAGCTCGGCTCCGACATCTGCATGCAGCTCGACCAATGCCCCGGCTATCCCGCCACGCGCGCCTACGTCGAGCGCGCCGTGGAGCTGTCGAGCATGTGGGCCGAGCGCTGCTATAAGGCCCACACCCGTGATGACCAGGCACTCTTTGGCATCGTCCAGGGTGGTATGCATCTGGATCTGCGCCTGCGATCGCTGCGCCACCTGGAGGAGTGCGGCGACTTCCCGGGCTACGGCATCGGCGGCTACTCGGTGGGCGAGGACCACGAGACTATGTTCGAGACGCTGGCGCCGCTGGCTTCCGAGTACATGCCCAAGCACAAGCCGCGCTACCTCATGGGCGTCGGCAACCCTACCACGCTCGTGCGCGGCGTGGGCGTGGGCATCGACATGTTCGACTGCGTGCTGCCGACGCGCACCGGCCGCATGGGCACGGCGTTCTCCAGTGAAGGTCGCCTCAACTTCCGCAACGCGCGCTTTGCGCACGACGACGGCCCCATCGACCCCACCTGCACCTGCCCGGTGTGCACGGGCGGCTACAGCCGCGCGCTCATCCGTCACATGGTCACGCAGAAGGAGATGCTCGGCGGTATTCTGCTGTCGATGCACAACATCTACTACCTGCTCAACCTTATGCAGCGCGCCCGCCAGGCCATTATCGAGGGCCGCTACGGAGCGTTTATGAGCGACTGGATGAACAGCCCTGCGGCGGTGGACTACTAAGAGCGGCGCGGGCACTTGCAGGGCGCGGGCAACGGCAAGGGGCGAGCGCCGACCGTTCGTCACGTTCGCAAACACCGTCTGCGCGACCGCTGACCGATAGCTTGCAAGCACTTGATGCATCGTGGGTACCATTCCGAATAGTTGATGTTCGGGCGGGTGTTTGGCGCATGGCGTCGACCCCGCCCGTTTTTCTTTTTCTCGATAGGAGTACCCATGATTAAGAACGAGAATGTCGAAGGCGAGCCCGCCTACGACGAGACGTACCGCCGCGGCCCCGTGGTCATGCGCGGCCCCATGATTCCCAAGGACAATACGTACGCCAATCTGCTGGCGCCCGAGGACTCGACCGATTGGCTGCACGCCGACCCCTGGCGCGTGCTGCGCATTCAGGCAGAGTTTGTCGATGGCTTTGGCGCACTTGCCGAGCTTGGACCTGCGGTGACCATCTTCGGTAGCGCCCGCACGCCCAAGACCGATCCGCTTTACAAGGCAGCGCGCACCGTCGGGCGCAAGATCGCGCAGCGCGGCGTGGCGGTTATCACCGGCGGCGGTCCCGGCATCATGGAGGCGGCCAACAGGGGAGCGGCGAGTGCCAACGGCAAGTCAGTTGGCCTGGGCATTGAATTGCCGCACGAGCAGGGGCTCAACAAATACGTGAACCTCGGCATGGACTTTCGCTACTTCTTTGTGCGCAAGACCATGTTCGTCAAATACAGCTCGGGCGCCATTGTGTTCCCCGGCGGCTTCGGCACGCTCGACGAGATGTTCGAGGTGCTCACGCTGGTGCAGACGCACAAAGTCAAGCGCATGCCGCTTGTGCTGGTGGGCGGCGAGTACTGGCAGGGCCTGTTCGACTGGCTCAACGGCCCGGTGATGGACGCCGGTATGATCAGCCCGCTCGATCCAGACCTGGTGCACATCACCGACGACCTCAACGAGGCCGTCGACATTGCCCTGAGCGGGCTGATGTAGAGTGATCGTGCCCACGCGACATGAATACGCATGGCAATCTGATGTTATCTAACATCAGATTGCCATTTATATTGGGTATACTGGTGTAAAAGACGAGGGCGAGGAGGTCGCAAATGTCTACAGCAACAGTTAAGCCTACGACGGTTCGAATCGAAGAGGGGCTCAAGGAGCAGGCGACTGAGTTCTTGGATTCGGTCGGCCTCAGCCTCAATTCCTATCTCAATCTTGCCGTTCGGCAGCTGGTAAATCAGCGAAAGATTCCTTTTGAGATTGTAGGAAGGGCGGAGGTGCCCAACGAGGTGACGAGGCGCGCCATGGTGATCGCCGAGGCTCATGAGCTGGGGATTTTGCCGGACGATAGCCTGTCATTCAATAACGCTGATGAGCTTATGTCATTCCTCGATGAGGAATAGCGATGTTCGAGATTAAAGTCGAGGCTCAATTTAAGGTGGACTACAAACGAACGATGCGCATGCATCCGCAGCTAAAAAGTGAGTTTAAAGCGGCGGTTGCAGAGCTTGTGGCTCATGGGTCACTTCCGGCGGAGTATGGCGCCCACGAGCTCTCAAACCCGGGCGGAAACTACAACGGCCACATCGATTTCCACCTATCCGATGGCTTGGTCGATGTGGTCGTTCTTTATCTTCCCCATAAGACTAACCCAGTGATTAGGCTGGTGAGAATGGGCACTCATCAGGAACTGTTTCAGGGTCCGCTGGGCTGATCGCCGATTTCTAAGTTGCGGTGGAATAGGGATTGATTGGCGGCTAATAAGTCAAAAACAGTCCCTATTCCACCGCAAGAGGTAAAGGTGCCCCTAGTGGATGGGCTGGTAGCGGGGGCAGTAGCTGATGGCGATGGCATCGACGCCTACGTGGGTGGCGATGGTGCAGCCGATGGGGCCAGTGCCGGCGTCTACGTAGTCCTGGCCCGCGAGCGCCTCGTTGACAAGTTCCTGCTCCTCGGCGGCGCCGGTCGTGAGCACGCGCACGCTTGAGCCCGGGTGCTCGTCCAAAAACGCGAGGCAATCTGCCATGGTGTTGGCGACGATGCGCTTGGCGCCGCGGCCCTTTTTGATTGCCTTGATCTCGCCCGATTTCCACTCCGGCGAAACGGCCAGGCGAATGTTGAGCATCTGCGTCAGCTGGCCGGCGAGCTTGGGGGCGCGGCCGTTTTTGACCAGGTTCTCGAGCGTGCGGGGAATCAGCAGCAGGTGGGCTTCGGGCAGCGTCGCGCGGATCTGCGCCTCGGTCTCGTCCAAGCTGCGGCCGTCCTCGCGCATGGCAAGCGCGTACTCCACCAGCAGGCCCTCGGCGCCCGAGCCGGTGCGCGAATCGATGCAGCGCACGTCGAGCTCGTGGGTCTCGGCGACCAGGCATGCGTTGGAATAGCAGGCGGACCACTCGCTGCACAGCGAGATAAAGATCGCGCTGTCGTGGCCATCGGCGCGTACGCGGTCAAACAGCGCCTTGAACTCGCCGGCGCTCGGCTGCGAGGTGTGCGGCAGCTGCTCGGAGCCGGCCATGCGGGCGACGTATTCCTCGGCGGTAATCTGCACCTGGTCGAGCAGGTCCTCGCCCTCGATAATCACATGCAGCGGAATCACGTAAATGCCGAGCTCTTGGGCACGGGCGGGGGAGATGTCCGACGTGGAGTCGGTTATGATGGCAAAAGACATAATTGCACCTTTCGTTGGGGCGCGGCAGCGCCGCCTTCTGAAAGCAAAGTGCGACAAGTATAGTGGAGTTGCTCTACATTGCTAGGTTCAATTGTTGAATAGTCAACAGTTTGAAGCGGTGGTGTGGAAATCATCAACTGGGGAAGAAGGGTGCCGATGGCGGCATTGCAACTTTGCGAGCGGCCGGTTGTGCTGTTCGATTTTGACGGCACGGTGGCCGATACGGGTCGGGCAGTGATGACCTCGACGCGCAAGACGCTGGCTGCGCGCGGGTTTTCGGAGACGCAGATGGGTGATCTGCGCCGCATGATCGGGCCGCCCCTGTGGAAGAGCTTTCACGACTTTTACGGCTTTTCCCGCGAGGAGTCGCTTGTGGTGGCCGATGAGTACCGCGTCTTTTTTGATGAACTGGGACCGGAGGAGTATCCCGTGTTCAATGGGGTCCCCGAGCTGCTGGATGGGTTGGTCGCCCAAGGCAAACGTATGGCCGTGGCGACGTCGCGCATGGAGGCCAAGTGCATCGACATGGTGCATGAGCTCGGGCTCTCTCAGTTTGAGGCGGTGATTGGCATGAATCCGCCGCAGGGACGCGAGACCAAGGCCGATTCGGTCCGCGATGCCCTGGCGGCGCTCGGCGCGACGGCCGACGATGCCGTGATGATCGGCGATCGCTTTAACGATGTGGAGGGCGCGCACGCAATGGGCGTGCCGTGCATCGGCATCTATTCGGGCGCGGCGGCGCCGGGCGAGCACGAGGCGGCGGGTGCCGATGCGGTGGTGCACTCGGTGGCCGAGCTTGCTAAACTTTTCGCTATCTAATAGACGTAATGTGAGGGACGGGCGTACCCGTCGCTCATTGGTAAGGAGGTCGTCCATGAATCAGGTGGAGCAGAGCGTTATCGAGTATGTCGACGAGGTCTGGGAGGATGTCGTCGCCGATATCGAGCAGTTGGTGAGTTATCCGTCCGTTGCAGTTTCTGCCGATGCGGAGCCCGGCGCGCCGTTTGGCCGTCCGGTCCGTGACGCGCTCGACTGCGCGCTCGGCATTGCACAAAAGCTCGGCTACCAGACGAGCGATGACGAGGGCTTTGTGGGAATCGCCGATATTCCGGGCCGCGGCGATAAGCAGCTCGCGACTATCTGCCATGTGGACGTGGTACCCGCTGGCCCCGGTTGGAACACCGATCCGTTTGCGATGGAGCGTCGCGAGGGCTGGCTGCTCGGTCGCGGCGTGATTGACGACAAGGGCCCGGCGGTGCTGTCGCTCTACGCCGGCGCCTACTTGCTCAAGCACGGCATTGTGCCGCGCTACACCTTCCGCGCGCTGCTGGGCTGCGATGAGGAAGTGGGCATGTCCGACGTTCACCATTATCTGGAGAACCACGCGAACCCCGACTTTCTGTTTACGCCCGATGCCGAGTTCCCGGTCTGCAATGCCGAGAAGGGCCAGTTTGGAGCGACGTTTGTTAGCTCCAAGATCGACGGCGGGCGCATTGTGTCCTGGAGCGGTGCCGAGGCGAGCAACGCCATTCCGTCGCAGTCCATCTGTGAGCTCGCGATTGCCGCTGATGAGCTGCCGGCGCCGGTCGAGAACGCCGACCGCCTGGAGATCACGACGCTCGATAACGGGCATGCGCAGATTTTTGCCCACGGCATTGGCGGTCATGCCTCGATGCCCGAGGGAACGATTAACGCCGTCGGCCTGATCGTGGCGTATCTGCGCGAGGCCGAGGACGCGTTTGGTGCACGCGACGAGCGCCTGCTGACGCCTGCCGAGCACGAGTTTGTCAAGTTCCTGGCCTTTGTACATGCGGACGCCTATGGCCGCGGCCTGGGTATCGACGCGACGAGCCCGGCGTTTGGCCCGCTCACCTGCAATCCCGGCGTCATCCGTGTGGCGGATGGTCACATCGAGCAGGTCATCGACGTGCGCTTCCCCGATAGCACGAGTGCCGATACCATCCGCGAGCAGCTCGAGCCGCTCGTGGGGCGCTTTGGCATGACGTGTCGCGTGGGTCATGCGAAGGTGCCATTCTCGGTCTCTGCCGATGATCCGGCCGTGAAGGCGCTTATTGATACCTATACCGAGTTTACGGGCAAGCATACTGAGCCCTTTGCCATGGGCGGCGGTACGTACGCGCGCAACTTTGCCCGCGCCGTCTCGTTTGGCCCCGAGGAGACCGGCCTGGAGCTGCCCGCGTGGGGCGGCCAGATGCACGGTCCCAACGAGTGCGCCAACGAGGAACAGCTCAAGCAGGCGCTCAAGATCTACATCGTGGCAATCTTAAGGCTCAACGAGTTGGAGCTGTAGGGCTTCCCCTATATCCTGCTTGGATACAAACTTGCATTACGAGCCCGGTGCTTTTGCCCGGGCTTTTTCTGTTGCGGTGGGGCAGTCCATGGGGACGTTCCTCTGGTGTAAACGGTGCGCCATGTTCGGCGCTGGATTGTTATCCGTTTGTAAAGGCTGGACAGAGCTTGCGGTAAGGGTCTATCAAATGCCCGTAAGAAACCGCAGCTGGCGCGGGCGCTGCCCGATCGAGGCCGTATCTTTCCAAACAGCAAAGCGGGCAGGGTGCCCGCGAGTCGCATGTATGAAAGGAAGATCATGTTCGATCAGGCTTATTCTCGTCGTCAGTTCCTCGGCCTCGCTGGTGGCCTCGCCAGCTTCGTGGGCCTCGGCCTCGTTGGCTGCGGCGGCTCAGGTGCCTCCGGTGCCGTCGACAAGGGTAGCGCCGCCGCTGCCGAGTCCGTCTCCGGCGAGGTGACCTACGACGGTGCCTCCTCGTTCCAGGCTCTCGTCGAGGCTGCTGCCGAGAAGTTCATGGATGCCAACCCTGACGTCTCCATCTCCGGCTCGGGCAACGGTTCGGGCAAGGGTCTGACCGCTGTCGCCGCTGGCACCGTCACCATCGGTAACTCCGACGTCTTCGCCGAGACCAAGCTCGAGGCCGACCAGGTCAAGAACCTCGTCGACCACGAGGTCGCCGTCGTTGGCATGGGTCCCGTCGTCTCCAAGAACGTGACGGTCGACGACCTGTCCCTCGAGCAGCTCAAGGGTATCTTCTCCGGCCAGATCACCAACTGGAAGGAGGTCGGCGGCGACGATGCCAAGATCGTCGTTCTCAACCGCAAGGCTGGCTCCGGCACCCGTGCCACCTTCGAGGCCGCCGTTTTTGGCGACGAGGCCGTCGACTTTAAGGGCGACGCCGAGCTCGACAAGTCCGGCGATGTCCAGACTCAGATAGGCAGTACCGACAACGCCATCTCCTACCTCGACTTCTCGCACTTCGATGACTCCAAGTTCAACGCCATCAAGGTCGAGGGCGTCGAGCCCAAGAGCAAGAACGTCACCGACGACTCCTTCAAGATCTGGGCGACCGAGCACATGTACTGCTCCAAGGACGCCGACGAGGCCACCAAGGCCTTCCTGGAGTTTATGCTCTCCGACGACGTCCAGGGCAAGCTCGTCGAGGAGCAGGGCTTCATCCCCGTCTCTGCCATGAAGGTCGTCAAGGACGCCAGCGGCAAGGTCTCCGCTAAATAAGTAATCGCCCCGGAAAGGTTTGCAATGGCAAAACAGCTGCCAAAGCGCGACCTTGAGAACGTGGGCCTGGGCGTCACGGGCGCGTGCGTTGCGCTCGTGACGCTTGTCGTTGCCGCGCTCATCTTTATGGTCGCCCAAAAGGGCCTCTCGGCTTTTCTCAAGGACGGCGTTTCGGTCGTCGAGTTCTTCACCGGCACCAAGTGGGACCTGGCAAACACAGCCGAAAACGGCCTGCCCTATACCGGCGCCCTGCCCCTGATCGTCACCTCGTTTGCGGTCATGGTGCTCTCCACGCTTATCGCGCTGCCCATCGCTATCGGCTCTGCCATCTTTGCGGTCGAGATCCAGCCTAAGTTTGGTTCCAAGGTCTTTCAGCCGCTCATTGAGCTTTTGACCGGTATTCCCTCGGTCGTCTTTGGCCTGATCGGTTTTCACGTGGTCGTCGGCCTCATGAAGAGCGTTTTCCACGCAAGCACGGGCTTGGGCATCTTGCCCGGCGCCATCGTGCTGGCCGTCATGATCCTGCCGACGATGACCACGCTTTCGGTCGATGGCCTGCGCGCCGTGCCCGACAGCTACCGCCAGGGCTCGCTCGCGCTGGGCTACACCCGCTGGCAGACCATCTGGCACGTGGTACTCAAGTCCGCCATGCCGTCGCTCATGACTGCGGTCATCCTTGGTATGACCCGCGCCTTTGGCGAAACGCTTGCCGTGCGCATGGTTATCGGCGGTATCGAGGCCATGCCGACGTCACTGCTGTCGCCGGCATCCACCATCACCACCACGCTCACCACGTCTATGGCGGTCTATGCCGAGGGCTCGGCCCAGGACGATGTTCTGTGGGCGCTCGGTCTGCTGCTGATGGGCATGAGCCTCATCTTCATCCTGATCATCCACCTTATCGGCCGCAAGGGGGCGAAGGCTCGTGGCTAGCACGCGTATCCACATCGACGAGGCGAGGCTCGGGCGTGTCCAAAAGCAGGACCGCTTCGCCACGGGCGTGTTGACGGCGATCGTCGCCATAGTCATGCTCATCGTCGTCTCCATGGTGGCCTACATCCTGTTCGAGGGCATCTCGACGCTGTTCCAACCGGGCTTTCTCACGGAGCCGTCGCGCGCCAACGGAACCCAGGGCGGCGTGTTCTACCAGCTGTTCGACTCGTTCTATCTGCTGCTGATCACCTTAGGTATCTCGGTGCCCATCAGTCTGGGCGGCGCGGTCTTCCTGGTTGAGTACGCGCCGAACGGCCCTATCCGCGACATCGCCTCGACCGCCATCGAGACGCTGTCCTCGCTGCCTTCCATCGTCGTCGGCATGTTCGGCTTTCTGGTGTTCTCGGTGCAGCTGGGCTGGAAGTACTCCATCATTTCCGGCGCTGTCGCGCTCACCATGTTCAACATCCCCATCCTGGTGCGCGTGATCCAACAGGCGCTCGAGGACGTGCCGCAGGCCCAGCGCGATGCGTGTCTGGCTATGGGCCTCACCCGCTGGGAGGCCACGCTGCACATCCTGATTCCCGAGGCCATGCCCGCTATCGTGACCGGCATCGTGCTTTCGGCCGGCCGTGTGTTTGGCGAGGCCGCAGCACTGCTCTTTACCTCGGGCATGAGTTCGCCGGTGCGTCTGAACTTCTGGAGCTTTAACCTGTCGAGCCCTACCTGCGCCTGGAACGTGTTCCGCCCCGGCGAGTCGCTCGCCGTGCACATCTACAAGATCTATGGCGAAGGCAGCCCCGAGGCCCAGCAGATTGTTTGGGGCACCGCGGCGCTGCTGATGATTTGCGTGCTGCTGTTTAACGTAGTCGCCCGTATCGTGGGCAAGCAACTGGCAAGAAGGATGACGGCCGAATGAGCGAGATGAATGCAACGCCCGCAACCGAAGCGGCATCGTCCGAGACCCAGGACTTCCTGTCGAGCGTGGGGGAGAGCGAGAAGCGCGTGCGCGTGAGCGGCAAGGCCGTGAGCGACGAGGTCGTGCTCTCCACCAAGGACGTCAACGTGTACTATGGCGACCACCATGCACTGCACAATACGTCGCTCGACTTTCACAAGGGCGAGATCACGGCGCTCATTGGGCCTTCGGGCTGCGGTAAGTCGACCTTCTTGCGTAGCCTCAACCTCATGAATCGCGAGATTCGCGGCTGCCGCGTGGAGGGCGAGATCAACTATCGCGGGCGCAACGTGAACACCAAGACCGAAAACACCTACGAGCTGCGCCGTTCCATTGGCATGGTGTTTCAGCAGCCCAACCCGTTCCGCAAGTCCATTCGCGACAACATCACGTTTGCGCCTAAGCGCCACGGCATCACCGACCGCGACGAACTCGACCGCATGGTCGAGGAGAGCTTGCGTGGTGCCGCACTGTGGGACGAGGTCAAGGACAAGCTGGACAAGAGCGCCTACGCGCTTTCGGGCGGTCAGCAGCAGCGTCTGTGCATTGCGCGCACGCTGGCGCTCAACCCCGACGTGATCCTGTTTGACGAGCCCTGCTCGGCGCTCGACCCCATCTCGACGCTGGCGATCGAGGACCTTATGTCGTCGCTTGTGGCAGAGCGCGCCATCGTCATCGTGACGCACAACATGGAGCAGGCGTCGCGCGTGTCCAACCGCACGGCGTTCTTCTACATGGGCGATATGGTCGAATACGACGAGACCGACGAGATTTTCCAACGGCCCAAGGATAAGCGGCTGAATGATTACCTCACCGGCATGTTCTCCTAGTCCGGGACATGCTTGAGGCCCGCGGTGGCCACGGTTGCCGCGGGACTGATTGGAGAGGCGGGTCATCTCTTGTGGGAGATGGCCCGCTTTTTTGTGTCGTGTGCGGCCTGCCTTTTCGCTGCTATCATGGACAACGTTGAATTTCTACGAAGGAGCAGGGCATATGGCGATTCTTTTGGGATGCGATTCCATCAGCCTAGAGTTTCCCACCAAGCATATTTTCGATAGCGTGACGCTCGGCGTGGGCGAGGGCGACCGCATTGGTATCGTCGGTAAAAACGGCGACGGCAAGTCGACGCTGCTGAGTGTACTCGCCGGCACGCTGGAACCCGACGACGGCCGCGTGACGCACCGCCGCGGCACCACGATCGGTCTACTCGGCCAAAAGGACCAGCTTGTCGACACCGATACCGTGCATCATGCCGTTGTGGGCGACACGCCTGAGTACGAGTGGGCATCGAGCCCCCGCACGCGTCAGATCCTCGCCGGCCTCATCAGCGATGTGCCCTGGGAGGGCACGGTGGGCGAGCTTTCGGGCGGCCAGCGCCGTCGCGTGGACCTCGCTCGCCTGCTGATTGGCGACTACGACGTGCTCATGCTCGACGAGCCCACCAACCACCTGGACATGCGCACCATCAACTGGCTCGCGCGTCACTTAAAGGCTCGCTGGCAGCGCGGCCAGGGCGCCATGCTCGTGGTCACGCACGACCGTTGGTTCTTGGACGAGGTCTGTACCAGCATGTGGGAGGTCCACGACGGCCAGGTTGATCCCTTCGAGGGCGGCTACTCCGCATATATCCTGCAGCGCGTGGAGCGCGACCGCATGGCCGCGGTTACCGAGGAGCGCCGTCGCAACATGGCACGCAAGGAGCTCGCGTGGCTGAGCCGCGGCGCCCAGGCCCGCTCCACCAAGCCCAAGTTTCGCGTGGAGGCCGCCCGCGAGCTCATCGCCGACGTGCCGCCCGTGCGCGACGAGCTGGAACTCAAGCGACTTGCCGTGAGCCGCCTGGGCAAGCAGGTCATCGACGTGGTTGACGTGGACGCCGGCTATGCGGATACCGACGGCGTGTCCAAGCAGGTACTCTCCGACGTGACTTGGCTCATCGGCGCGGGCGACCGCTATGGTCTGCTGGGCGAAAACGGCGCCGGCAAGTCGACGCTGCTCGACGTGATCCAGGGCAAGATCGCGCCTCTGCGCGGCCGCGTGAAGATTGGCCAGACGGTGCGCTTTGGCGTGCTGTCGCAGCAGCTCGAGGAGCTAGAGCCCTTTATGGGCGATACGATCCGCGAAGTGCTCAGCAATTACAAGAAGTACTACGTCATCGACGGCAAGGAGACTTCGCCCGAGAAGCTCTGCGAGCGCCTGGGCTTTACGACGCAGCAGCTCTGGAGTCGCATCGGCGACCTTTCGGGCGGCCAGCGCCGCCGCCTGTCGCTGCTGCTGACGATTCTGGACGAGCCCAATGTGCTTATCCTGGACGAGCCTGGCAACGACCTCGATACCGACATGCTGGCGATTGTCGAGGACCTGCTTGACGGCTGGCCGGGCACGCTGATTCTGGTGACGCACGACCGCTTCCTTATGGAGCGCGTGACCGACCAGCAGTGGGCGCTGCTCGACGGCCACCTGACGCACATGCCCGGCGGTGTGGACCAGTACCTGCGTCTGTGCAACGCCACCGCCGAGGGCGAGCCCGTGGGCGCGCCGAGCGCCAAGACCGGCACGTTCGACACCGGTGCGGCGGCAGTTGCGGCCGAAAAGCCCAAGACGAGCGGGCAGCCCAACGGTCTTTCCAACGCCGAGCGCCAGAAGCTCCGCCGCGAGGTGAGCTCGCTCGAGCGCAAGATGGAGACGCAGCGCGCTCGCGTGGAGGAGGCCGAGGCTGCGATGGCTCAGGTCGATCCCACCAACTACACGGCGCTGGGCGAGCAGCAGGCAAAGATCGACGAGGCCCACGCCGCCATGGACGAGCTGGAGATGGCATGGCTCGAGGCGAGCGAAAAGCTCGAGGGCGAGGAGTAGACGAGGATGATCAAGGCCGCGTTTTTCGATATCGACGGCACGCTGCTGAGCTTTAAGACGCACCGGATTCCGGCGTCGGCGCAGCGGGTGCTCGATAGCTTTCACGAGCAGGGGATCGCATGCGTGATTGCTACGGGTCGCCCGACCTACCAGATGCCCGATTGGCTGTTCGACTTGGGTTGGGATGCGTACATTACGCTTTCGGGCCAGCACTGCTTTGATGCCGAGGGGGTTTACCGCAGCTGTCCGATTGACCCGGACGACGTTGCGGTGATCGTGGGCCAGGTGGCCGAGGGGCGCTACGACTCGCTGTGCATGCAGGGCGAGAATTCGTTTGTGAACCGCCTGTCCGAGCGCGTGGTGACGGCCGGCAGTAACGCGGGGATTGTCTACCATGAGGAGCCGTTTGAGCACGCCTTTGACGCGCCGGTCTACCAGTTTTGCGCCTTTGTTGATCCGGCCGACGAGCATATCGTGACCGATTCCGTGTCGCATTCGCTCACTACGCGCTGGTGCGATCTGTTCTGCGATATTATTCCCGCTAACGGCGGCAAGGACCTGGGCGTGGCGGCGACGCTGGAGCGCTTGGGCATCGACGCGAGCGAGGCGATCGCCTTTGGCGACGGCGAGAACGACCTGTCGATGTTCTCGGCCGTGGGCACAAGTGTGGCCATGGGCAACGCGCAGGATACCGTGAAGGCCGCGGCGACCTACGTTACGACCGCCGTAGACGACGACGGCATTTACAACGCCGCCAAGCACTTTGGGCTACTGTAGCTGCGGCCGGCACTTAGGGACGTTCCTTTTCTGCCGGCAGCTGGGGACACTCCTTGCGGGGCGTCCCCATTTTGTTTTCGTCCCGCATGTTTTGTGAAACACGGCTAACTTTTAGGCAAAGTAGTAAGACATGGGCAACTTTTGCGGTAAAGTAAATCAAGCAAAAGTATCCAAAGGCTAACTAGAAGCCATCGCGAAAGGCGGCCCATGGCCCTGCGTGAATCCGGAGAAGACTATCTCGAATCGATCTACGTTCTATCGGAACGTCAGGGCATCGTGCGCTCGATCGACGTTGCCGAATACTTGGGCGTAACCAAAGCAAGCGTCTCTAAAGCCATGGCGGCCTTGGAGAGCACCGGCTACGTGGAGATGGGCAAACGCGACGTGCATCTGACGGAGCGTGGTCTGGAGGTCGCTCGTCAAATGTGGGAGCGTCACTGCTTTTTCGTGGGGCTGCTGGAGGATGCGGGTGTTTCGGCTGAGGTCGCGTCGCAAGAGGGCTGCCACATGGAGCATTGCCTGAGCGAGGAAAGCTTTGAGAAGCTAAGGTCGATGTTGGGACGGGATGGTGCTTCGGCGCCAACAATGACCGACTAGCACTTCCGCAGCGGCGCGTCTCCCGCGCCAAAGGCGCGGGACAGCGATTGGGACTAGTGGTCCCATCAGCTAAGCCCAACTCAGATAAGGAACCCCGCCAGCAAGCGATGCCCAAGAACCACCAGCAACGTTACCGCAGGCCGGGGCCGGGCTTGGTTTTGAAAACATTCCGCAGCGCGAGGCCCGCCTTTCCGCTGCTCCGCAGGAGCAGGAAAGGCGGGCCTCATGCGCGAGGACGTTTTCAAAACCAAGCCCGGCCCCGGCCGGAGGGACCACAGGCGCTACAGGTTCTTGACACCCATCGCGCGCATGGCGTTCAGGATGGCGATGATCGCCACGCCCACGTCGCCAAAGACAGCAAGCCACATATTGGCAATGCCGAGCGCTGCCAGCACAAGGATCAGCAGCTTAATCCCCAGCGCAAAGATGATGTTCTGCCAAACAATCGACATAGTCTTGCGCGCCACGCGGATCGCGCGGGAAATGTTGGAAGGCTTGTCATCCATGAGCACGACGTCGGCGGCCTCGATCGCAGCGTCGGAGCCCATGGCGCCCATGGCAATGCCCACATCGGCGCGCGTAAGCACAGGCGCGTCGTTGATGCCGTCACCGACAAAGGCGAGCTTGCCCTTGCCACTTTCGGCCGCGAGCAGCGCCTCAACGCGCTCGACCTTGTCGCCCGGCAGGAGCTGCGCGTGGAACTCGTCGAGACCGAGTTGCTTGGCTACAGACGCCGCAACCTCCTCGCGGTCGCCCGTGAGCATGACGGTGCGGTTGATACCGGCGGCGTGCAGGTCGCGAATCGTTTGCTCTGCATCCGCCTTGACGGTGTCGGCAATCACGATGTGACCGACATACACGCCGTCCACGAGCACGTGGAGGATCGTGCCGACAACCCCACATTCCGGTGCTTCAACGCCGATCGCGGCGAGCATCTTGGCGTTGCCGACGACGACATGCTTGCCGTCGATGGTCGCTGTCACGCCGTGGCCCGCGTCGTTGGCGGAGTCGCTAACGCGCTTGGGGTCGACCTCGCCCTGGTAGGCGACACGCACGGACTGCGCGATGGGGTGATCGGAGAACGACTCCGCAAGGGCTGCGACCTCGAGCAACGACTGCTCGGTATAGCCTGCCTCGGGGTGCACCGCGACTACCGAGAACGTGCCGTTGGTGAGCGTGCCGGTTTTGTCGAAGACGACGGTATCCACGTCGGCGAGCGTCTCGAGGTAGTTGGAGCCCTTGATGAGAACGCCCAGCTTGGACGCGCCGCCGATGCCGCCAAAGAAACTCAACGGTACGCTGATCACGAGGGCGCACGGGCAGCTGACGACCAGGAAGGTCAGGCCGCGCAGAATCCAGTTGGACCAGGCGCCGGTGACCAGGCCGCCGCCGAGCGCGAGCACCGCGGCGGCTCCGGTGACGGCGGGGGTGTAGACGCGGGCAAAGCGCGTGATGAAGTTCTCGGTGCGCGCCTTCTTTTCGCTGGCATTCTCCACGAGTTCCAGGACGCGCGCGACGGTGGATTCGCCAAACGGCTTGGTGGTGCGCACGTGGATGAGGCCCGTCATGTTGATGCAGCCGCTGATGATATCGTCGCCGGACTTGGCGGGGCGGGGAACCGACTCGCCCGTGAGCGCGGCGGTGTCGAGCTGGGTTTCGCCCTCGACGATGACTCCGTCGATAGGCACGCGCTCGCCGGGCTTGACCACGATTACGGTGCCGACGGCGATGTCATCGGGGAAGACCTGCTCGAGCGTGCCGTCGGGCTGCTCGACGTTAGCATAGTCGGGCGCGATGTCCATCATGGCACTGATCGACTTGCGGCTCTTGCCCACGGCGTATGCCTGGAACAGCTCGCCAACCTGATAGAACAGCATGACGGCTGCGCCTTCGGCCATGTGCGGATCGGTGTCGGGGAAGAGCACCATGGCAAACGCGCCGATGGTCGCGACGGCCATGAGGAAGCTCTCGTCGAACGCCTTGCCGCGGCGGATGTTATTGAATGCCTTTTGCAGTACGTCGTAGCCGGCAATCAAAAACGGCACGAGGAACAGCACAAAGCTGGCGTAGATGTCGCCCGGGGTGCCGAATGCGGCGGTGAGGGTGCCGAGCTCATCGAGGGCGTACACCACGGCAAAAATGCCCAGTGCTACCAGGATGCGGTTGCGCTTATGCTCAAGGGACTCTTTCTTCTTGCGCTTCTTCTTTTTCTCTTTGGGATCGGCGGCTGTCATGATTCAAACCTCTCATTTGAGTGTATGAACACTCGCTCATATAATTTCGCGAGCAAAGGCCGCGGCAAGCGCGGCCTCGCAGGGGTCAACGTATGCGCGGGTTAGAGAATGATCTCGCAGTCCGGCTCGGCGTCGGCGGTGAACTCAACGACGCGGTCCAGGACCTCGTCGAACTTGGCGTCGTCGGCCTCGAGCGTCAGCTTTTGGGTCATAAAGTTGACCGAAACGGACTTGACGCCCTCGAGCTTAGCCAGCTCGTCCTGAAGTTCACGCGCGCAGTTGGCGCAATCGATCTCGTCGAGCTTAAACTGCTTTTTCATGGTGGGTTCCTTTCCCTGTGTTAGCGGTCTGGGTGCCGGCCGCGCTGATACCGTGGTTGATTGCTATTCGCAGATATGGCTCATGCCCTGGTTGAGCATGGTGTAGACGTGATCGTCGGCAAGCGAGTAGAGAATGTTGCGGCCGTCGCGGCGGAACTTGACCAGGTGCGACTGCTTAAGCGTGCGCAGCTGGTGCGACACCGCAGACTGCGAGGTCGCGGTCGCTTCGGCGATGTCAGCCACGCAGAGCTCGCGACCCATGAGGGCGTAGAGAATCTTGATGCGTGTGGTGTCGCTGAAGACTTTGAACAGGTCGGCCAGGTCGTACAACAGCTCCTCGTCGGGAAGGTCCTCGGGCGAGCAGGTGGTGGGGACGATCGGCTCGGTGGCCTCGATGTCGGGTTTCGTTTCGTCAACGCGGATGCTCATTGCAATATCCTTTCATATGAACATGCGCTCATATAACTTACTTCCGATTATATGAGCGCATGTTCATATGTCAATGACGTTCAGGTAATTTGTCGCACAAAATGATGGGGAATAGTGGACGAGATTCCGGACTGAGCGGTTTTGATAGCCGATGCCGGGGTGGGTGCCCCCGCGTCGTGCAAAAATTGGAGTATTCTGCAACTATAGGGGGTCCGTTAATCTATTCCAGGCCAAATAAAGCCGCTCAAGAGTTATCCAAGGGCGGTAAACAGTCAAGGTCTTCCTCAAATGTTGCCTAACGTTCCCGTTCGATAGCGTTTTTGTTTCTCATTTGGATTAACTGTGGGTGCTGGAGGGCCGACCCTGCTGAATACTCGCAATTTTGCACATCGCTAGGGTACCCACCTTGTTAGCCGGTCTAGCTTCCGGCCCCGAAGATTCTGCCCTCGGGCGCGAGGCTGCTTATTTGGGCAAATGATGGGCTGTCGGATTCGACAGTCTGCATGTCATCGATTGCCGGAACTTCATTTATTGTCGGGTCATCCAGCGTGATGCCTTCGAGTGTTGCTTTTTCGAGGTCGATTCGTTGACGATCTTCGGAATCCTGGCGAAGCTGCTTCTGAATTCGCTTTTTCTCTTCTATAAACCTTCTGAGCACAAACTGTCTCAGATCCTCTTGCATGATTTGAAAGTCTTTTGGCAGACGCGAGGGGCGTATGCCCTCTTTCCGTTGGATCGCCTCCATGACCCTAACGAAAGCGCTGGCATGCATAAAGGAATAACGACTGACGGTGATGATTCCGTATCCCATGGACGCAAGCGCATTCTTGCGCTCCTCATCGATGGCGCGGTCTTCTTCCGCGTCATGATAAAACCCGTTGTATTCAATGTCTGTGCGAGATTTCTTTAGATACGCATCCATAAAGAACTTTTTGCGTCTCGTGAGATTCTTTGCGGCAGCGGTGACCTGCACCTCGTAATCGGTCTCAATTCCCTTAATACCAAGCCCTCCTTCGCTTTTAGGCAGCGTTAGCATCATGACAAAGGCCGTTTCCATAGGAGACCGGCATCCGTCGCGCACACATTGGATCGCCTTTCGGGCAAGGGCCAGACCGTCGCATCTGGTAATGGAATTAAAGAACTGTATTAACCTTTCGGTCGAGGTGAGCGCGAAACGCTCGTTATACGAGGTGGAAGAGCCGGTTCCAAGGGAGTAAGCGCCGCACAATTCAAAGTAGTACTCCACCAGTTCGCGAAAAGGGAGATAGGTGGCGGCCTGAAGTGCGCAAAGCTCAACGTCAACAATGAAGATGCCATCTTTGAGCTCTATAAAGCGTGAGTTCGAGAATCGTTTTGACGAAACGTGGCATTGACAGTTCAGTGCATAGCGCGCATTCCTGCGATCAAACACCATTACCTCGAGGCAATCATTTGCGTCAAGGGAAACATCGTGTTTGGTGAGCCATTCTGCGGCTGCGTCAAGGAGCGTTCCGGTGGGACATGATCCGTAAATCGCGGCAGGGTTACAGGGCTCGGTGTCTTTCGCAGACGCCGAATGCGCGGCCTGGTAGACCGCTTTTGCAGTGGTATGTGACAATACGATACTCATGGTATATATCGTGTCAGCTAATGCCGTGTTGATGGCACTGAGTGGGAAAGTCGTTTTAGGGGCCTAACCAAATGCTGTCCAAAAGCTTGACGCAATTATGGGTTGGTACGCCTAAAATCAATGTTCTCGCAGCTTAGCTATGGCATATAAATACTCAATTGCTGCACATTTGATATCGATGCATCATCATCCGACAACGAATTACGTGTCGGGAATTGGCCGAAATCGTTCAAAATGAGGGTTCAGAATTTGTGATGGCAGATCTATCTGTGGAACGTAGGGCGGCCCCGCTGCGGTGTTTCCCGCTGCGAGGCCGCTCGTGAGCAAGCAGTGTTTGTCGCAGGCGTTGCTATTTCGCGAATAGGTTCTTGAGGTTGAACTCGGCCTGTACCGTGCGGAGCATGAGGTCGGTGTCGTCCAGACCCAGATGCTGCTCGTTGGCGTCGGCGGCGAGGGTTCCGCGGCGGCGCGCCCAGTTCTCGAGTGCGGCGGGGGCGGACTCGCGGGGGAGCGAGCGGACGTCGGCATCCAGGCTGCGGCAGATCTGGCGCGAGTCGATGACGATGATCTTGCCGGCGCGGCGTGCCTCGGCGTAACCGTCCAGGTGAATCTTGAACCAGCTGTCCTCAAAGGCGGCGTTATGCGCCATGTACGGGTACTTCTTCATAAGCTTGAGCAGCTGCTTTTGCAGCTCCTTGTTCTCGCGGAAGGGCGTTTTGCCGTCGATGTCGTCCCAGGTAATGTGATGGATGTTCGATAGCGGCACATCCTCGCCGCGGTAGATGTCGGGCAGGCCGCAGTAGTGTGCCTCGGCGTCGTGCGGGACGGCATCGCTGGTGAGTTCCATGATCTCCCAGCCGACGTTGATGATATAACCGCGTTCGGGTGCACGGCCGGTGGTTTCGATGTCGATACCGAGCACGGTGCCCTGGATGGGTTTGCGGGCGTAGGCCACGCCGAGCGCGTCGCGGTCACCGCGGATCTCGCGCATAACGGACGCGGCGGTGCGCTTTTGCATTTTGCCGATGGCGGCGCAGGTGTCGGCGTCGGACAGGCCACGCGAGAGCGTCGCGGGCGTCACATTGCGCAGGCGTGCCTCGCCAATCTGGTCGCAAAGGTCGCGGTTGCGGTCGGCCAGGTCGCGCACGGTGGCAAAGTCGAAGCCGGGGTCGTCCTCGGCAGTATAATACTCGGTCTCGAGCACCTTGAGGGCCTCTTCGCCCTTCTGGCGTTCGGACTCCATGGCGCCGTGGTCGCCATAGATAAACATGGGAATAAACGGCTGGCGCTCGTATTCAAGTGCTTGCGAAACGTTCATAGGCTGCTCCTTGGACGGGCCGCGTCGCGCGGCTCGGGGTAACTGAGTTATGGCGAGATGATAGTTTACCATGGGCAACTATTGGCACCACGCCTAGGTCAACTACAATACCCTAGTTGACCGCTAGGACTTTTACAATGCTGCCGAAAGACACGAAAGGTTCCATCCGTCATGGATTTGCTGATTGATATTTTGCTCGACGCCGGCAAGGACACGCTGTCGCTGGTGCCGTTTTTGTTGGTGACGTATCTGGCCCTCGAGACCCTGGAGCACGTCGCGGGTGACAGCGTCAACGGCGCCATCAAGCGCGCCGGTGCCGCGGGCCCCGTGGTTGGCTCGTTGCTGGGCATGGTGCCGCAGTGCGGCTTTTCGGCAATGGCGGCCACGCTGTACGCCGGCCGTGTCGTGACCTTGGGCACGTTGGTGGCGGTGTTCCTTTCGACCTCCGATGAGATGCTGCCGCTGTTGCTCGCCGAGCAGGTGCCCGTGCAGACCATGGCGATGCTTTTGGCTTCGAAGGCACTGATCGCGCTGGTCACGGGCTTTATCGTGGACGCCGCCATTCGCGGCTTGCGTCGTAACGCTCGCGCGCATGCGGCGATTCGCCGTACCGTGCTGGGAACCGCGGCCAACCCGGCCCACGTGAACTGCGCGCACGACGACCACAGCGGTGGTGACATCATCGACGAGGTGGCCGAGGCGGGCGTGAGCGCCGATCACATCCATGAGCTGTGCGAGCGTGACCATTGCGGTTGCGATGAAGACGAGGACGAGCACGAACACGGACATGGACACGATCACGGTCATGTGGGCGAGCATGAACACCATGATGGCCACGGTCACTCCCACTCTCACGAGGGCGCGCCCCTCCTGTCGATTATTCGCAGCGCCATCTCGCACACCGTGCAGGTATCGGTATTCATTTTTCTGGTGACGCTGATACTGGTCGCCGTGCTCGAGACCTTCGGCGAGTCCGCGATCGAGCAGTTCCTGCGTGGCAACGAGACGCTCGCCGTCCTGGGTTCGGCGCTTGTCGGCCTGATCCCCAACTGCTCGGCGAGCGTGGTCATTACGCAGCTGTACCTGGAGGGCGCGCTACAGCTGGCGCCGATGCTCGCCGGCACGCTCATTTCCGCCGGCGTGGGCTACCTGGTCCTGTTCCGCACCAACCGCAGCGCTCGTGAAAACGCCGTGTTCCTGGTCATGATGTACGTCATCGGCGCCGGCTGGGGCCTTATTCTATCCGCCTTCGGCCTCTAAGTAGGCCTAAAAATGGGCTTCAAATAGCCATGCTCGGCGCCTGCGCAATGCGGCGACGCATGGCATTTTGAAGCCCGTTTTTTTGTTGAGCCATGGATTCCGAGCGCTCACACCGCTCAAAACAAAAAGGTAGATTTTTAGGCATGTCCCAAAAATCTACCTTGGTTAGCGCAGTAGCTCGGTGAGGTTGCGTTTAAAGCGGATGCGGTCTTCGCTGGTAAATGCCGCCGGTCCGCGAGTGCGTCCGCCGGCGCGGCGCACCTTCTTTTCCTCGTGGCGAATAAACAGCTGCATGTCGATGGTCGCTTTGTCGTAGACGCGCCCGCGCACACCGATGGCGGCGGCATCGCGCCCGAGCACCATGCTCGCCAAGCCAATGTCCTGCGTCACGACCACGTCGCCCGCCTGCAGGCGTTCGACAATGGCAAAGTCGGCGCTGTCGGCGCCCACGCTCACGTCGAGCGTCGTGACCCAAAAGCCGCGTCGCGCGTGCTCGGCATCGCGCGGGTCGTCGCGGCGAATGTGCCGTTCCAGGTTTTGCGTGCTGTTGCCGGCGATAACAACGGCGACGCCCGCCCGCCGCGCGCAGTCAATCGACTCGCGCGTGACCGGGCAGGCGTCGGCATCAATAAAGAGCGTTCGCGGCATCTAGTGCACCAGTTTGCCAAATTGAATAGCGCGGACAATGAGCGTTACGCCAAACACCAGCAGCGCGGCGCCGCTAAAGATGACGAGCATCTTTGCCGACCACAGCGGATAGATAAACACGAACATGCCGGCGATGATGGAGAGCGCGCCGCTCAGGATGGCGAGGGCGCGGTTGGACGAAACCTCGGACTCCAGAATGGACATGACACCTTCGACAATCCAGCCAAAGCCGGCCACGATAACCACCATCGTGGTGAGCGTCGCGGTCGAGAAGGCCTGGTTGCGCAGGATTATGACGCCGCCCAAGATAATGAGCAGGTTGGAGATGATGCTCGTCACGCGCCAGCCGGTGGGCAGCAGCGGCTCAAAAATGGCAGTGAACAGCCTGATGGCTGCCGTAATCACAAAGTAGATGCCCAGGACGGTCGTCAAAAAGACGAGGGACTTGGCGGGTGCAAAAAGCAGCGCGATACCAGCAATGAGCGCCACGACGCCCGTGATGGCGTAGATCCAGCGCACGGCCTTGACGGCTTTGCCCGCCATACTTTTCTCGTCAAATCCAAACTGGCTCGATTTTTGGTCATCGTTCTTAAAGATGCCCATAACGTCTCCTTTCCGTGTGGTGCACGTCGCGTTCATTGCTCTCCGTGCGGCGTACGCCAAAAGTGCTGCAACAAGTATCGCCCAAGGGCGCCGATGCATGGGGCGGGAAGGACGAATTGCCGCCCCACATTCCCGAATTGTTACTTTTGTTCCCGCTTCAGTGAGGATTAATCAACAGCTGTAGAACATTACGCCGCTGTATGTAATTGCCTACGTTTTAGGTTAGATTTTCCTAAGGACAATTGGCTTGTATTGGGGGTCCCTATGAACGAAGCAGTTCCCGCGGCGCCGGTAAGCGCAGAATCGATGGCAAAGCAGGGCCGCGAAAAGCTCGGCTTGGACGCGTTTGATGCGTTGGTTCGTCGCGCCCGCACGTGCCGTCGCTTTGACGAGTCCATGCGCGTGCCGCGCGAGTTTTTGCTCGAGCTGGCGGAACTGGCGCACCTGGCTCCCTGCGGTGCCAATGCTCAGCGTCTGCGTTTTCATGTGGTGAGCGGTGCCGAGGATTGCGCGCGTGTATTTGATGAGCTTGCGTGGGCCGGCGCGCTTAAGGATTGGCCGGGTCCTGCCGAGGGCGAGCGCCCGACCAGCTACATTGCGATTCTGGCCGAGCGCGCCGTTCCGGGCAAGCCCGCCGCGCCCATTACCGAGGTCGACACGGGCATTGCCGCGCAGACGATGATGCTCGCCGCCCGCAGCGCCACGCCCGAGGTGGCAGCCTGCATGTTCAAGGCCTTTACGCCCCACGCGATCGATGCCATGGGGCTCGATAACGACAAGTATGAGCTCAAGCTGATCATGGCGTTTGGCGTTCCGGCCGAGACACAGGTGATCGATACGATCGATTCCAACCCCGACGGCTCCATCAATTATTGGCGCGACGAGGCACAGGTACACCACGTACCCAAGCGTTCGCTCGCCGACGTGTTGGTGTAGTTGAGCGTCGTTGCGGTTCAATCCGGCGGCAAAATCACCACAAAGGTGCTGTCTCCTTTGCGGTGGTGCGAGGGGAGGGCATGTGGCCGATCTGTATTTGGTGCGTCATGGGCAGACTGAGCTCAATGTGCAGAGCATTTTGCAGGGCTGGCACGATTCGCCGCTTACGGCGCGCGGGCGCGAGCAGGCGCTGACGGCGCGTACGGCGTTTGCGGCGCGTGGCGTGGCCTTTGATCATGTGTATTCCTCGCCGTTGGGCCGGGCGCGGCATACGGCTGAGCTTATCGTTGGCGAGGGCCGTTCCATTGAGCTGGTCGATGACCTGCGTGAGTGGCATTTTGGCTCGCTGGAGGGCACATCAAATCGCGAGATGCCGCCGCAGCCCTGGGGCGATTATCCGGTGGCCTTTGGCGGCGAGTCTGAAGGCGAGCTACGGTCGCGCATGGTCGCGGCGCTGTCCCGCATCATGGCCAGGTCGCAGCACGACTGCGTGCTGGCGGTTTCCCACGGCTCAGCCTGCCAGGAGTTTCTTGAGTATGTGACTGGCGGGGGAGAGCTACCCGACAACGGTGCCGTGCTTCATTTTGGCTATTGCGACGGGGCGTTTTCGCTCCTTGATTGGTAACGAACGAAAGGACCCCTATGAATAAAGACCTGTATCTGGTTCGTCATGGGCAGACAATATTCAACCTTAAGCGTATCATTCAGGGGTGGAGTGATTCGCCGCTTACGCAGTTGGGTTGCGACCAGGCGGCGCGCGCCGGCATGTTTTTACGTGCGCGCGGCATTGAGCCCGATCATGCCTACACCTCCACGCTTCATCGCACCGAGCAGACTATCGCCAACTTGTGGCCGGGCTTGGCGTACGAGCGCCTGGACGGCCTGCGTGAGTGGTTCTTTGGCGACTTTGAGGCCGAGCGCGTGATGCTCATGCCCGAGCGCCCGTGGCGCGATTTCTATCGTCAATTTGGCGGCGAGGGCCAGATCCAGGTGCGCGAGCGCATGGTGGCGACGCTGACCGAACTCATGCGACGCCCGGACCACGAGTGCGTCCTTGCGGTGAGCCACGGATCGGCCATCAAGGAGTTCATGGACCATACCAAGGGCGCGGCGGCCGATGAACGCGATCGCGTTCCGGGCAACTGCTCGGTGCTACACTTTGCGTTTGACGACGAATCCGACACGTTTGAGCTGGTCGAAGTCTTTACGCAGGAGGATTACGCGCGCGAGCTGGGGCTTGAACCGCTCGTGGCTACTGCGGGTCCGCAGCGCGGATAACGCGAGCGCGACGGCACGGGTCGCCGGCATACTTCTCGACGCAAAAGGGGCGGAGATGCATGTACCTGCTGCATCTCCGCCCCCTGTTTGTTGAGCTGCCGATTTTTGTGCTGGGCAGTCTGGTCTTGCTAGAACCGCGCGACCTGGTGCGTGAGCAGACCTGTCGGAACTTGCGGCGCGACGCCGCTGACCTGCGCGGCGGGGAAGAGCACGGCAACGGTAAAGTTGAACGGCTCCTTGCCGGTGTACGTTCCGGCGGCACGGGCCTCATCGGCCAGAATCTGCGATGCCCCAGCCAGCGCGGCAGCGTAGGTGGGGTCGTCTGCCGGCGTCGGCTCCGGCGCCTGATCGAGCATGGCGCGGATGGCGGCAACGGCGTCCTCGCGCTTGACCTTCCACACGCGATGCGTAATGCCGGCGGGGTCGGTGACGGCATAGAGCGGCGCTCCTTCTTTGGCGGCGCCAAGGATGATATCCATGACGGGCGAGGCTTCGTAGGCGAGCGTTACAGGGCGGGGCTGCACCTTAAGCTCGGCGATCGCGCGCGCGGCGGCGAGTGCGTCGACGCTCTCGGTGGCAGCCTCGTCGCTACCCGTCAGTACGTTAACCGGGCAAATCGCCACGACACCCGTCGCGCGACCCGGCTCGCCCGAGCATTCGTACACGTAATACGCCGCGCCTGGATCCTTGAGCATTAGGCCGTCAGCAATGGCGCCGCGCAGGGCGTCGTTGCCGCTCAGGATACCGCCCATCGCAGGCAGCGCCTCGAGCACACGGTCCTGAGCCGGGCGGATGCAGGGAAACGGAAGTGCTTTCATGGGCGGTCCTAACGCGCGAGTCGGTTTGTTCGCGGCTTATTATGCCCCAACTTGTCCATTCGCGTCCCAGAGCACGTTATCGGCGAGCGCGATGAGCACGTTTTGGCAGCGAACGATATCGGCATGGGGCACATACTCGTCGGGCTTGTGCGCGAGCGCCAACGAGCCGGGGCCGTAGCTCATACAATTGCGGTTGCCTGTCTTGCCGGCAATGACGGCGGTATCGGTGTAGCCGGTAAAGAAGCCGACGGTCGTGTCCGCGTCCGTCACGCCATCGGCGGCACGCTTGAGCGCTGCTAGAAGGGGAGAGCTCGGGTCGCGCTCAATGGCGGGGCGGTCGCCCGTCGCGGTGTAGCTGCCATGGCAACCGGGAACCGCGCCCTCGGCGGCGGCAATGGCCTGCTCTACCATGCGCGTCGCGGCGGCCGTGTCGGTCGGCGGCGTCAGGCGCATGTCGACCCAGACCTTGGCGTGGTCGGGCACGACATAGGGGCGATAGCCGCCCTCTATCTGTCCAAACGTGATGGTCGAAGGACCCAGCTCATCATGCACGGGCAGCGTCGCAAACGTGCGACGAAGCGAGCACACGACCTCGGCCATGGCGGCGACGGCATCCGCGCCCTTCCACGGCTGGCTCGCATGCGCCGTTACGCCAGCCATTTCAATCTCGAACCACGTGCGCCCCTTGTGCGCCACCTGGATCTGTCCGTCGGTGGGTTCGGTGTCCAGCACCCATTCGCGCGAGCCGACCCAGCCAGCATCGATCGCGGCCTCTGAGCCGCGCATGAAGTCTTCCTCGTCGACCGAGCAGATGAGCGAAAAGCCGCGGCGTGGCAGCGCGCCATCCGCCGCCACGCGCTCGAGCGTATGGACCAGTGCGGCAATGGCGCAGGCCAGGCCACCCTTCATATCGCAGGCACCGCGGCCATAGAGTTTATCGTCGCGCACAACCGCCCCAAGCGGTGCGATGTCTGCGTCCCAGCCATCGCCCAAGGTGACGGTATCCATGTGGCAGATATAGACCAGCCGCGGCTCGTCGCTTTGGCCCGGCACGGTGACTTTAAGGTTGCGGCGCCCGGGCAGCACCTCGAGCTCCTCAACCTGCACGGCATGGAGCACCGGATGACTCAACCGCTCCAGCTGAGCCTCAACCAGCGCTTTGATATACCGCTCAATTTCATCCTCATACGCGCCCGGGTCTGAGCTGTCGATCCGCACGAGCTCCTGAGCAAGCCGCCAGGCAAAGTCCTCATCAACCATATGCAACCTCACAATCAGTCTGCTTTCCAAACCGATTGTAAGCCTCCTGAGAGATTCGCGGCGTGCGCGCAGCAGTATTTACCGTTCGCAGGTCGAGCCAGCGCGTTTGCCGTCCGAGCGGGTTTACAAACGGCGCGGTGGGTACGTAGCCTTTATGGACGACATGCTGTGCGACATATCTGCCTTTCGGTATCACCGGATACCTCCACAGGTTTTGGCGATAATGCCGGACCTGCCCGATTCTGCGGACGATCCGCGCAGGGAGCGCCTTTGCGAGCATCCGCTCGTCGCGCATTTCCTGGGCACCCCGTTACACGTTTTGGCGCAGGGCGGCTGCGGGCGTAAGGGCGATCGCATTGTCAGGCATGTTTGGAACGGGGAGAGGCCGTTTGATTCCGTGCGGCAGACAGAGTTTGGCCTCGATGTCGCGTCCCCACTCTTTACCCTGCTGTCCCTGGCTTCCTCGGTCTCAAACGAGCGTCTGATCATGTGCATGTATGAGATGTGCGGCACCTTTGCCGTGTGCAAGATTGCGCCTCAGGTAAAGTCGGCACTTGTGCAGGCATATGGGGGCCAGTGGGGTGACGCACGGTTGGGCTGGGAAAACGTAAAGGATGTCTCGGGGAGTCCAACGGACTTGTGGAAACGACCGCCCTTGATCGAGCTCTCTGAGCTTGCAGAGTACGTCGATAAGATCCGGGGGCTTCGCGGCGCTAAATCGTTCATAAGAGCCGCGAAATGCATTACGGGGGTGGCAGCATCGCCGCTCGAGGTCCAGGCTTCGATGCTGTTTGGCCTTACGAGGTTGCGCGGCGGCGAAGGGCTGCGCCTTACCAATAACGTTGAGATTCGTATGACGCGCAGTGCCCGCCTGATTTCGGGGCCTGATAGGCGCTATGCCGATATTCTGCTGGCAAATAAGGACGGCAGCCGAGAGTGCCTGGTTGAATGCCAAGGTAAAGCCATTCACGGATCCATAGAATCCAAGATCTCGGACTCCGATCGAACGACGGCGCTGCAAGCCATGGGATATCCCGTCGTTCTGATGACCTATGGCCAGCTGGCCGACTCCGATGCCTTCCGCGTGGTGATGGAGCTCATCATGTCCTATCTCGATGTGCCGCTGAAAGACAAGACGCCGCGACAGCAGGAGCTCGAACGGCGGCTTCGTGAGGAGATTTTTATCGATTGGGCAGGAATGTAGCCGCGCGGTGGGTAAACGGTAGCGCGAGCTAGAGTTCTGGTCGCAAAAAGGCTTCAATTTTGCCTTGGAGGGACCCTAAAAATGCTATCTAGAATAAGTTGTTTCGGAAAATAGACAGTCAACTTACATTCGGCACATAGAGATCGATTTTTACCTACTAAAGTCCCTGATAAAGCTGTTTATCAAAGCGAGTGTGCTTAGCGACTTGAGCCTCACTATCGATTATCTGAAAAAACTTGTTCTGGGTATCATTTTAAAGTCGTCCGGAGCAACAAAATCGGCCCCCGTTTCGTGAAAACGGGGGCCGAATGGGCTTCATGGCCTGCCTGGCAGGCTTGGCACCGGCGCTATTTGATCACACGCACGCGATACATCGACGGAATCTGCTTGAGAGCCTCGATGGTGCTGCTGTCCAGGTGCTCGTCGGTGTCGAACATGGTGTAGGCGTTCTCGCCAGCGGACTCGTTGGTCATACGCTGCACGTTGGCGTTGTCCTTGGCGAGAATGGCTGTGATCTGGCCGATCATGTTGGGCACGTTGGCGTGCAGGCAGGCGATGCGGCTCGCGGCGCGCGCCTTGCCCATCGAGCAGGACGGGTAGTTCACC
>CATYEN010000026.1 GCA_958405565.1 uncultured Collinsella sp.
AAGGGAAGAGGCGGGGCATGCCCCGCCTCTTACACCACATCTCTGCGCGCTACCCGATTGACAGCCCCTTCCGGACCCTGTGGCCAAAAAAGGTCAAATATGAGTACTGTTACATTTTTAGTAGCAGCCAAAACCGCCTCAAATGACCTCTTTGCGGCTTCTATACGCCTTCAAATTAATCAAAACGCCCGTTAGCATGCTTCTGTGTGCCAACGTTAATGAACATATTTGCTGTTGTGCCTATTATCTTGTAAGCTCGATATGAGACTACGCCAGCAACAGTACTCATATTTGCCATTTTTTGCCCACGGGGTATGCCGCAGAAGATCCAACTTGCTCCAGCGTGCCGTACGCCGACCCCCCTTCCGGCGAGTGCCGACATTTTCCCAGATAAAACCGACCAAAATAAACCTGTCCCTTTTTGGTAGGTTTCGGGGTGACAAGGGCTTGCACTTTAGCGTGCGACAGCGGATAATGCCGAGCATTCGACAAAACGCTTATTGCTCTTTCTATAGATTGAGGAGGCCCCTATGGCCATGGAATTCAAACGCAGGCTGCCGATACCCATGGAGATCCGCGAGGAAATGCCGCTTTCTGCCGAACTTACCGCCAAAAAGCAGGCATTTGACGCCGAGGTCGCCAAAGTCTTTACCGGCGAGGACGCACGTAAGGCGCTCATCATCGGCCCATGCTCTGCCGACCGCGAGGATTCGGTGCTTGAGTACATGAACCGACTGGCCAAGACCGCCGAGGAGGTCAAGGACAAGCTCATCATCATTCCGCGCGTCTACACCAACAAGCCGCGCACCAAGGGCACTGGCTACAAGGGCCTGCTGCACAACCCCGACCCCGAGGCGCCCGATGACCTGCTCGAAGGCGTTAAGGCCATCCGCCACATGCACCTGCGCGTTATTGAGGAAACGGGTTTCTTTACCGCCGACGAGATGCTCTATCCGTCCAACTACCAGTACCTCGTCGACCTGCTGAGCTACGTTGCCGTGGGCGCGCGCTCGGTCGAAAACCAGGAGCATCGCCTGGTGTCGAGCGGCATTTCGGTGCCCGTCGGCATGAAAAACCCCACCGCCGGTTCCACCACCGTCATGCTTAACTCCATCTACGCCGCCCAGGCACATCAAAGCTTCATCTTCCGCAACTGGGAGGTTGAGTGCGACGGCAACCCGCTCGCACACGCCGTCATGCGTGGCTACATCGGTCTCGACGGTCGCACCTACCCCAACTACCACTACGAGCACCTGGAGCGCCTGGCCGAGCGCTATACCGAGCATGCCGGCTACGCCAACCCGGCGGCGGTCATCGACTGCAACCACGACAACTCGGGCAAGCGCCCGCTGGAGCAGTACCGCATCTGCAAGGAGGTGCTCGACAGCTGCCGCCGCAACGAGTCCATCTCCAAGCTGGTCAAGGGCTTTATGATCGAGTCCTACCTGGAGGATGGCAATCAGCCAGTCGATGGCGGCGTCTTTGGCAAGTCGATCACCGACCCGTGCCTGGGCTGGGAAAAGACCGACTACCTCATCCACGAGATTGCGGAGCGGGTTTAGTTACGCGGGCCGCATTTGGACAATCTGACGTTCAACTTCAAGGGCGCGACCAGAAGGTCAGCGCCCTTTCGTTTCACGCCACCTTGTCTCAAATGCGGCCCGCTCGCTGTCCGTCCTCTACCTGCGGCGTTGCCTTGCTCCGAATGTGGCACTTGGGGACGTTCCTTTTCTGCCGGCAGTTTGGGACATTCCTTGCACCATTAGTCATTGGGGACGTTCTTGTTTGACTGGTCGTTTAAGAACATCCCCAATGACTACCCAATTGCCACCTCTCCGTCCCCGAGGTATCGGGGCTCGTCTGCCGAATGGTTGATGCGGCGGCCCTGCGGCCATGTCACACTCAGAGGTGGCCTGACCCAACTTGGAAGGAGCCTCCATGAGCCTTGACAACGTAACCCTGCGCGCCGCCACGCTCGATGACCTGGCCGGCATCGCCGCCATCTACAACCAGCTGTGGTGCAACACGCTGCGCAACCGAGGCGACGTCGAAGCCGCCGATTTCTGTGCGCGCTTTAACATCGCCATGCAGCTGCAGCGCTCCCCCATCGCGCTCGTTGCCGAAGCTGAAGGCCACATCATCGCCGCTTGCTGCATCGGCATCTTCGAAGACGGCAAACCACGCACCAATCCCACGTGGGAGCCCTGCTACAACGAGATGTTCGCCCAGGCAACCGAGATGGCAAAGACCGCCGATGCCAAGCTCGAAGGCTCGCTCTTTGGCGATAGCCGCGAGAAGGCAACAGCCGACCACTTTGCCGCCACGGGCAACGAATATGCCCAGGGCCAGCTCAACCTGATCATCATCGTGCCCGAATGGCAGGGCAAGGGGCTCGGCCGTGCGCTCATCGACCTTGCGCGCGCCGAACTCGCCAAAGCCGGGTGCACCAAATTCTTCCTGATGAGCGACTGCAACTCCGATTGGCAGTTCTACGAGCACCTCAACATGAAGCGCATCCTGGAGGATCACAGCCAGGACACCGGCGACGGATTTATCGTCTATATGTACGGAGGCACGCTCTAAGTACCCCTTCAATCAAGGCGAGCCGGGCACCCGGCCCTTGGCCTCTGCCCAGGAATAACCCAAGGGGCCGGACCGCCCGTCCCTAAACCTGCCCGACAGCGCGATATCTCGTCGCCCGAGCGCGCCCCTCTTTAACGAGTGCGCCTTCCTCAAGCAAACCGTTGATAACCCGCAGCGTCACGTCGCGCCCAGTTCCCAGAGCGTCCGAAGCATCCTGGCGCGTAAAACCGCGGGGCCGCTCAAGGGCAAAGCGAATCAAGGTGCGAGCGTATCCACCACGTCGCTCGTCCGAGACATCCTGTAGCATCGCGGACGCCTTGCACGCAACATCAAAGCCAAGCTCCTCCACGAGCTTGGCACGCACCTCGTGGCCGCAGTCGCCATTCATCGACACGTGCCCCTCTCGCTGCGCTCGCACGGATGCAAACGCCTGCGAAACATCGGGCGGCAGCGCCCCTTCCCGCTCGAGCTGCTCATAATCGCTGTAATCCCCACGCAAGTTGGGACCGCTATTGCCACGAGGCGTCAGATAGGAATTGCGCACGGCGTTGACGTTGGGCAGCGACAACCTAAACATTGCAGGGTAGGCGCAGACCTCGGGTTCCAACCCTTCTGCCTCATAGAGCGCACGGATCCCCTTGAGGCCCGTTCCAAACGCCTCAACCATTCCCAGACGCAAAAAGAGCAGTTGCAGCTTTGGATTCCGAGCGTCCGAGCCGCCCGCAAGCGCCTCCTCGACGCTGATGTGCTGCGGCCCTCCCGCATTGGTAAATTCAAGCGCCGTACGGCTCATCTTGATAAGAGACGCCACCGAAGATTCGTAGTCGCGATGGATAAACAGGTTCAGAATTCCCTCTCGAACAGCCTCGCGGGGATAGTCGTCCTTATCTATGCGATCGAGCCTTCCCGGCACAAAGTACATACGCGTTGCGTTCGATATATTGAGGAACCGTTCGATATCCTCTATCTGCCTGAAGATCGAGCCCTCGCCATCCTGACGGTCGATAAACTCGGTATACGCATCGTCGTTGAAGAGGCCAGCGCGGACTGCAAAGGGGTTTTGGTCAGAGACCAGCAGTGCCAAATTGGTGTAAAAGCCCAGCTCATCGATAAGGCCGAGATTCTTTTGAGAGGTTTGGTCAAACGTAATCTCCGCGCGCCTAAAGACCCGCTCGGCTTCAAAAAACGTCAAGCTCTGTTCATGAGAGCGCGCGGTCTCAAAATAATCGCCGTCGGTGCGCTTGATCATCGAGCGGATCTGGGCCATCTCGATGGGCACGTTGGCAGGACCTAGGCGCCGATATACCCCGGCGGGAACAAATCCCTTCGAGCACAGGCAGTACGGCTTGTGAGGACCCGCTTCCACCTCGATTTTCACCAACGCTGCGCCATCGATGTCCAATGCGGAGACCGTCGTGATTTCAGAAACGTCGGGATACACGCCATCGGTTATTGCATTAGAGCATTGAAGCATGGTGGCATCGATATCGTCCACGCCGACGATGCTGCCAAAATCGTCGATTCCGATATACAAGGTACCGCCATTCGAATTGGCAAACGCCACCACAGCTTTGAGCAGCTTAGGGGTAAATGTGCACTTGAACTCCACGGTCTCACTTTCAACAAGCTGCATGCTACCCCCTATCATCGACTATCGACGATTCTAGACCAACTATCGACGATAAGCAAGGCCCCTGGTACCCTCGCTTAGACCCGAGTGCCCGCGTGCAACGCTGCCCGCCGCACGCAAAAGGGCCCGCCAGCGCGTGCGCCAGCGGGCCCCAGGTCATATCGACACTACCCCGTGTGCCTGCAACCGCATCTACTTACAGCGCGCCTTGGGCTGCTGCTGGGTGATGCAGTGGATGTTGCCGCCGCCGTAGATAACCTCGCGAGTCATGATACCGATGACTTCACGGTCCGGAAAAGCAGTCTGGATATCCTTGAGCGCCTGGGCGTCATTGGGATCGCCGAACTGCGGTACAAGCACTGCGCCGTTGATGGGCAGGAAGTTGAGGTAGCTCGGCTCGAAAGCATCCTCGGGGGTACGCGGCAGCACGCCCTCGACGGGGTCAATCGTGCTGGCCTCCTCTTCGGTCATATATACCGAGGTCGCAGGCATAATCACCTTGTGGATCTTGAGCTTGCGGCCCTTGGCATCGGTCGCCTCGGAGAGCGTCTTGAAGGCCTCCTGGCACTCCTTGTAGAACTTATGGTTGGGATCGTCGGTCCACATGCAGCAGACCTCGCCGGGCGCACTAAAGCATGCAACATCGTCCACGTGCCCGTTGGTCTCAAACGGGTCGATGCCGTCCTTGATCCAAATGACCTTCTCGATGCCCAGGTACTCGGCAAGCTTCTCCTCGATCTGCTCCTTGGTGTACTGGGGGTTGCGGTCCTCATTGAGCAGACACATCTCGGTGGTCACCACGGTGCCCTGGCCGTCGCAGTTAAACGAGCCGCCCTCGAGGATGTAATCCTCGGGACGATAGCGGTTAACCTGCTCGAGCTGTGCCACCTGCAGGCCAATGGAAGCGTCCTTGTCCCACGGGAAATACAGGCCGTCAATGAAACCGCCGTAAGCATTAAAGTGGAAGTGCGAAAGAGCAACCTCACCATTGTCATTAACAAGGAACGCCGGGCCGGGGTCGCGAATCCAGCTGTCGTTGTACTCCATGTGGATAACGCGCACGTTCTCAACGCCATCGAAAATCTCGCACACCGCGGGGAAGTCTTCGGTGTTGACGCCCACAGTGATGGGCTGAAAACGTGCAACGGTCTTGATGATCTCGGTAAAGACCTTTTGCGCCGGCTTGGCACCGCAGCGCCACACATCCGAACGATGCGGCCACAAAATCCAGGTGCGCTCCTGCTCCTCGTACTCGCCGGGCATGTAGAATCCGTCCTTCTTTGGCGTAGACTCGCTCTCGTAAATGGTCTTCATGTTGGCTCCTAACGATATGGACGACCCTTTGTGATGACGGCCCCATTGTGCGGCTCCGGAAGCCCACTCTCAATGGGCCTAGGGGACCCTTTCGCCACCCAAAAGGACACCGTTCACTGACCTAAAGTTCTAGTGGCGCGCGAGACGTGTCATACTGACAAAGCCGCATGAAAGGACATCCATGACCAATACCACGCATACCCGCTTTAACCCCGATGAGATCCACGGGAGCCGCTGGTCCGCCCTCAACGAATGCGCCTTATGGATTCATGGCTGCGGCGACTTCGCCACGCTTCAAGCCGGGCTTCTTGATAGAGTTAATCAGGTGATATCGCACCGGGCCTCGATGTTTGATATCGCACGCGCCGGCACACACGGGCAGACAGAATTCGTAAGCCCCGTTGCCCGTGGCATGGCAGAAGACCAGCTCGAGAGCTACTACGAACGCTATGCCGCCTTTGACTACACCCTTTGGAGCTTTGACGTTCACAACGTGCATGTTTATCGCGACCTGGACCTCGTGGATGTCGAGCGCCGCAACGCAACGCCCATCTATCAGGAGTGGATGAAGCCGCTCGGCATCTACTATGGCTGCACTGCCACGCTCGCGCACGGGGGCACATCCCTGGGGTCGCTCACGCTGTTTCGCGCACGAGAAGCGGGGGATTTTTCGGACGAAGAGCTCGAAGCCCTACGCCAGCTCGCGCGGCACCTGAGCCTGCGCCTGTACGGGATCCTTGCGCAGAGCACCGCACAGCAAGCTTGCGAGAACCCCTTAGAGGCGCTCATCAGCGAGCTCGAAGTCCTCCCCCGCGAGGCAGAGGTGCTCAAGATGATGCTTGCCGGCAAGACCAACCGCGAAATGGCCGAGGAGCTCTATATCTCGGAGTCGACCGTAAAAAAGCATGTCAACGCCCTCTATCACAAGCTCGGCGTCAAAAACCGCCTGGGCCTCATGACTGCCACGCGAAACATCCCGCGATAAAAAGGGCGCTTTCCATACGGAGAACGCCCTTTGATTTCGCCATTTGAATTATTGTCGGCTCTGGCTCAAAGAGTAGACAGGTTTATTTTGGCAGGTTTTATCTGGGCAAATGTCTGCCGCCACGAGGGAGCTGCCTTCCATCGCGGCGGTCTTCTAGCAGAAAAACCAAGTGAGTAGGCTTTTTGTAGGAGACCAAGCACGCCCCAAAACGCCACAGCTCTGACCTGCGGTTTTATTGAGTATTTGTTGCGATGTGCTCGGTAAGTTCAAAAAAGTCTACTCACTTGCATCTGCTCATCCCCTTTGTGGTGGTTTGGAGCTCTCCTCGGCGGAATGCTAGACTGGCGGCGTATACATTCGCGCCAAAACACGGGTCGCATGCAAGAAAGGAGATGCCATGGCGCCTATCGCACCGCTCAAGATGCTCGTCGCTCCTGCCGCCAAGACCATCGCCCGCCTGAGCGACTCACTCACCTACGAAGATATCCCCTGCGTTGTCGACGAGCGTACGGACAGTTGCCCTTACCTGGGCCACGTCCCCTACTTTGCGCCTAAGCTCGCTTCTGATCCCGAGCACCGCGAACAGTAATCCAAGATGCAGCCAGCGCCGCACAACTCGCGGCGCTACTGTTTTGGTACGAAGCGACCTGTCCCCCTTGCGTCAACGCCGGGATTGTCGACGCTGCGGCCGCGGCGCGATATGAGGCGCGAAACCTCGCCCAGCAACACGCCGATCACCACACCCATGAGGATCGGCAACTTTGACATCTCGGCGGGCGAGCTGTTAAGCGGCACGATTGTCGCAACAATCGAAAGCACGAGTTCTACCACCGGCACCGCAAGCGCTACCGCAAGCACCTTGCCCTCGAAGGGCGCGCGAAACACACGCGGGCGGTCGTCGTATTTACGCAGGCGCCAAAACGCCGGGAACATCGGGATATAGCTCATGAGCAGAAAGACGACGTTCATCGAGAAGAAGACCCAAAAGACGTCGGAACCTTCGCCCAGCGGAATCTGAAGTAGCAGCACCAAGCTGGCAAAACAACCGTTAATGAGTGCCGAGCCATTAGGCATGCCGGTCTTCTTGGACACCAGCGCAAAGGGGCGCGGCATGTTACCATGGCGCGCGGCATAGCTCGCCACGTTGTTGACGCCAAAACTCCAGCAGATCATGTTGGCGAACAGCGTCACCAAAAAGGCCATGCCCACGACCATCGTCAGCGGGTGAGCGCGCCCCACCATGGCGGCAACCGCGTCCACAATGCCCGAATCGAGTGAAAGCTGCTCGGTGGGAACCGCGGCTCCAATACCGATGCCACAGATAATGTAGATCGCCGCGATGGCAACGCCACCGGCGGTAACCGCCTTGGGGATATCGCGCGACGGGTTTTTCATCGTGCTGGCAAAGGTCGCGACCACCTCAAAGCCCATAAAGTTGAATAGGATGATCGATAGGTATGTCAATGAATTGGTGTCGCCCAGATCTGGAATGAAAGTCTTGAGCGACATATCGTTGGCAAAGCCGTTGTTGCAGGCAAACCAGATGCCGACGATTCCCACCACGGCGGTAATGAGCACCTTGATGACGGCGCCGCCATCCATGACCCAATCGGCCTCGGCCACCGGCTGCATTGCCATGACCGTGACGCCCCACACAAAGACAAGCTCGATGGCAATTCGGACCCCAAGCGAAAATTCGATGCCCCATACCGCATTGATGACACTGGGGAACATGCAGGCGATACTTGCCACCCACAGTGGAAAGTTGACCCAATAGCACCAGGAGCAGCGGGCGCCCCAACGGTCGCCCAAGCCCAGGCGAACCCAATCGTACAGGCCGCCCTCGGAATCGAACGCCGTACCGAGCTCGGCCACCACCAGGCCATAGGGAAGCAAAAACGTAATGATGAGGAAGATCCACCAGAAGAACTGCACGTTACCCATGGCAGATGCCGGAGCGGCCGCCTCGATGGTAAAGACAACGCAGATAACCGAGAGGATGACCTCGAACAGGGAGAACTTTTTACCTGCCACGACACGCTCCCCCTACAGCAAAAAGGATGGCATCTGTACCGAAGGCGCAGCCCAAGGTAGGGTTGCAGGCCGCGTCACCGGTGCAGGTGCCATCCCAAAGAGAAGAGAGGATGCAATTGTTGGACCAACGCTCGCGGAACAGGCGCGTGTAGATAACGATACGCTGGTACATAGATACTCCGATCAAAACGGTCGCGTTTGCGACCGGAAACTTTCGGCAATTGAAGACGCGTCTGACCTGGGATATTCAAGCGAACAATTGGCCTAACCCGCAATAAATCCCAGATCAGACGCGTACTCAATCAAAGAGGCGGGCACTCCGAAGTGGAGGCAACGGAGTGCCCAAAGAAAAACCCAGCCGACCAAGACATCAAGTGACCAGACCATCAATGCCCCGAGATGGTCACGGTGCGATTCACCGACTGTCCGATTGATCGGCTGGGTTTCTGAGGTGCGGCAGATTCCCGTGAAAGAAGAGCGCCGCGTACTTTGGTACGCAAGCGACGAATGAACGGGAAGGTGCCGTGCCTCAGGAAGCCAGACAATTACGCGGACGGCTCCTGCTGCGTAATGCAGTGGATGTTGCCGCCGCCGAAGACGACCTGCTCGGACTGAACGCCGACGCACTTGTAGACGCCCTCGCCCCAGACCTCGTCGTAGATCTTCTGGAGCGTGTCAACGGCCAGCTGGTCGTTCTCGTCGCCGTACTGCGGGACGATAACGCCGTGGTTGGTGACCAGGTAGTTCATGTAGGAGGCGATCAGCGGCTCGTCGGGGACGCGCGGCTCGGCGTTCTCGTCGGCGTCGATGGTGTCGCAGGAGGCCTGGTCCATGAACAGCGGGTTCACGGGCATGCAGAGCTTGTAGACCTTCATCTTGCGGCCCTTGGCGTCAACGGCGTTGGAGAGGGTCTCGTAGGCGGCGTGACACTGCTCGTAGAACGGATACTCGGGATCGTCGGTCCAGATGCAGGCCATGACGCCCGGAGCGATGAACGTGGCGACGTCGTCGATGTGGCCGTTGGTCTCCTCGGGGTCGATGCCCTCCTTGACCCAGATGACCTTCTCGACACCCAGGTAATCCTTGAGGTGCTCGTCCATGTAGGCGCGAAGCTCCTCGCTCCAGGGCTCAAACTTCTTCTTGAACTTGGGCCAGATGGACTCGGGATCCTCTTCCTCCTCGAGCACTGCAGAGCAGGTGCGGCCCGGGGAAAGCAGGCACTGGTCGGTCACGACAAGGGTGCCCTCGCCGTCGACGGTGATGGAGCCACCCTCGAGGATCATGTCATCGGGACGGTAGCGGCGGCAGCCGGAGAGCTCGGCCATCTTGAGGGCGATCTGCTCGTCCTTGTCCCACGGGAAATAGAGGCCGTCGACGAGACCGCCGTAGGCGTTGAAGTGCCAGTGGTTGGCGCGCTTCTCGCCCTTGCCGTTGATGACGTAGGTGGCGGCGGTGTCGCGGAACCAAGCGTCGTCGGTGGTCATCTCGATAACGGTGACGTTCTCATCGTTCTCAAAGACGGCCTTGCAGTTGGCATAGTCGACCTGGTTGGCGCACATATAGACCGGGGTGAACTCGGAGATGGCGCGGGCGATGGCGGCATACTGCTTCTGAGCCGGCTTGGCGCCGTGGGCCCAGGTGTCGGTGCGGTGGGGCCAACCCATCCACACGCGATCCTGCGGGGCGAACTCAGCGGGCATAAAGAAGCCGTCGGCCTTGGGGGTGGACTCGGACTCGGTGATCGTACGCATAAGATTTCCTCCAAATCGAACGATCGCTTGCTGCGGGCGGGTTACCCGCAGCCTAAAACCAAGAGATGGTAGGCGCCCGTTCCCCGGCAAAGGTCGGGGCGCCCGGCGCCGGTTTTCACGGAATCGCACCGGCAAGCGACGACGTAACCAAGTGCGCGGAGACAAAACGCACGAAGGATACGGAAGAGAGATTGGGGTGGGCGGTGGTTACCGGAGCTATCGCTCACACCCACCCCGGGGAATGGTTAGCAAACCTGTCGCTTGGGCACGCCTCCGAAGAGGCTAGAGTGCCCGGAGTCGGGAGCGACAAGCCCGACGAAGCGCGCGTTGGTGCACGAGGAGGGTTGGAGCCCCAGAACCGGGTGCTCTAGTTCTCCTCGGCCTCGGCGGCCTCCTCAGCGAGACGCTGGGCTGCGAGCTCAGGGGTCAGACCCTTGTACTCTTCCTTGCGGCCCTTGGCGCTGACGACGCGGACGACCTCGCCGATGAGCACGAGCACGATGAAGATAACGATCATCGGGAGCTTGTCGCCAATCTCGGCGGCGGAGAACGGCACCAGCGTTGCGACGATGGCCAGGACCAGCTCGATGCAGGGGATGGCCAGCATGACCTTCATCATGGTGCCCTTAAACGGGAACGTGAAGATGCGCTCACGGTTCGGGTCGTTCTTACGAAGGTTGAGGAACGCCGGGAACATCGGGATGTAGGTCAGCAGCAGGAAGACGACGGAGGTGCCGAAGAGCATCCAGAAGACACCGTTGGAGATGGCGTCGATGGGAACCAGCTGCAGGCACAGCACCAGGGAGGCAACGATGGCGTTGACCAGGTTGGCGCCGTTGGGCATATCGTCATCCGAGATCATCGAGGCGAAGACCTTGGGCATGTTGCCGTGCTCGGCAGCGTAGCGGGCGACGGAGTTGACGCCGAAGGACCAGGCGGCCATGTTGGCGAACAGGGTGATCAGGAAGGCGATGCAGATGACCTTGAAGATCATGGAGTCGCCCACCATGGTCTGGACTGCGACGATCATGCCGTAGTCGGGATCGATGGAGTCGGCCGGCACCGCAGCGCCGATGCCAAAGCCAGCGAACAGGTAGATCACGGCGATGGACAGGCCGCCAACGATGATAGCCTTGGGGATATCGCGAGCGGGATCGGCCATGTCATCGGTCATGGTGCAGATGACCTCGAAGCCCATGAAGTTAAAGATGATGATCGACAGGTAGCCGAGGGCGTTGGTGTTGGTGAGCTCGGGCAGGAACGTGGTAGCGGACATGTCGTTCGCAAAACCGTTCTCCATGGCATACCAAATGCCCAGAGCGCCGACGATAACGGCAACGGCGACCTTGATGATGGCGCCACCGTTAAGGACCCACTCGGAGTCGGCCGCCTTGGAGCGGCCCATGAGGTAGACGATCCACACAAAGGCAAGATCGATACCCATCTTGGCGATCAGATTGAACTCGACGCCAAAGACCATGCCCAGAATATCGGGGAACATGGTAGCCAGAGAGGCGATCCACAGCGGGTAGTTAACCCAGTAGTAGTACGAAATGCGGGCGCCCCACTTGTCGCCCAGGCCATCACGCACCCAGTCGTAAATGCCGCCCTCGCCGTCATAGGTGGTGCCGAGCTCGGCGACGACCATGCCGTAAGGGAGCAGGAAGGTCAGGATCAGGAAGATCCACCAGAAGAACTGCTGGTTGCCAATGGCGGCAGCAGGTGCGGCGGCCTCGCAAACGAAGACGACGCAGATGATGGTCGAAATGACCGTCAAGAAGGAAAGCTTTTTCTTTCCGTCGCTCATGATGAGCTCCTTCGCTCAGTCTTGGACAGATCCGAGGCCCTAAGGTATTAAGGCAATTGCTTGGGCCTCGGTGAGCGGGCGACAGGAGACGAGCATCCGCCGCCCGCAAACGTGCTTTTAAAAGCCTTGAGGCTTAGAGCTGCTCGAGAGCCTCGAGAGCGGCGTGGAGCTCAGCCTTGGCGGAGTACTCGACGCCCTCGTCGTTGAGCGGAGTGCGCTTGCCCAGAGCGGCAAGGAGAGCGCGGATGGAGTGCTTGCGGTTCTCGGCCTCGACCCAGCACAGGGAGCGCTCGGGATCGTCCATGACCTCGTCGACAACCTCCTCGTTGCGGGTGGCCGGCAGGCAGTGCATGAACTTGGAGTTGGGGCCGGCGAAGTTCATCATGTCCATGGTGACCTGATACTTGGGATAGAACACGTCCATGTAGTTCTCGCCCGAGACCTCCTCGTCGTACAGGCCATACCACACGTCGGTGTAGATGAAGTCGGCGCCCTTGATGCACTCGATGTCGTCGGAGATGACGATGGAGCCGCCGGAGACCTTGCAGTTCTCCTCGGCGATGGCCATCATCTGCTTGCCGAACTCGGCGCGCTCCTCAACGGTGCCAACGTGCAGGCCGCCGTCGGGGATCTGGTGGCCCTTAGGTCCAAACTGGACAAACTTCATGCCGACCTTGGAGGCGATGAACATGAGGGAGACGCAGACCTGGGTGGCGTCGCCGATGAAGGCCAGGGTGCAGTCCTCGATCTTCTTGCCCTCGGGGAGGTTCTCGAGCATGGTCATGAGGTCGCCCATCTCCTGCGTGGGATGGTTGAACTCGGACATGCCGTTGATGACGGGCACAGCGGAGCCCTCGGCGAGGCCGACGACGTCCTTGTGACGGTCAACGCGAGCCATCATGATGTCGAGCAGCGAGCCCATGACGCGAGCGGTATCGCCCAGGGACTCGTGGCCGCCGAGCTGAATGGTGCCAGGGCCATAGAACTGAGCGTGGCCGCCGAGATCGGTCATAGCGGTCTCGAAGGAAAGACGGGTGCGGGTGGAGACCTGCTGGAAGATCATGCCAAGGCTCTGGTTACGGAGCAGGTGCGGATAATAACCGTCAACCTTGATGGCCTTCTTCATTGCCAGGCCAAGATCCTCGATAGCCAGGATCTGCTCTTTGGTGAAGTCGTTGGTGTCGATGAAATCCTTAGGCAGTGCCATGTCGATTTCCTTTCCGCCGGTCTTGCCGACTATTACTATGAGGCGCTCGAACATCACACCTCGTGTTGACAAGACCATCATTCACCCGTATGCAATTTTTACCTAGTTTATTCGGGATTAAAGACCGTTCACGGAGTTACACCCCCTCTAAACCAATATAAACCCGCAGGTAGCCGGCTTGCAGGGGGTTTACTATCTAGAACCGTGAACGGTATACGGGTATCCTATAACTCGGTGCCTAATCCGCGGTGAAACGACCGGCTGGGACATGTATACCCCGGGGATTATATGGACCCAATCACAGATCAAATGAGACGGGACGGTGACAGATGAACACGCTCATGTTCTTCTATACCTTGGCAATACTGGTTATCTGTATTGTGACGGCGGTGCTCTCGCTTGCCGCCTATGCCTCGTCCCGTCGACGCTTCTTTATCTATGGCAGCGGCGTATTTATCTGCTATGCCATCGAGATGACCGAGATTTTCTTTTTTGAATACACACTGCAAAACCAGAGTTTTCCGGCCAGCGACTATTACTCAATTACCATGCCTGTGTTGCGGACCCTTGTGGCGACCGCTTCACAGGCTTTTATTTGGCTGATTGCCATGGACCTGCTCGACAAGCATTCTAAGAAGCTGTTCGTCATTCCCGTCGCAACGTTCTTGGTAAGCGAGCTGTTGATTATCGTTGCCGTCCCCTATGGCCCCATGCACCAGTGGCTTTACTACACCATGCGTCAGGTGTTCCTCATCTTTGTGGGACTGTATATCTTTTGGACAGCTCGCAAGAGTACGAAGGTTGAGCTGAAGGCGCGTGTTAACAACCAAAAGAAACACCTGATTATCGGCGCCATTCTGGTTGGCTGCATCGTTGCCGAGGATTTCTACAACATCTTGGTGGTTCCCATGAGCCTGGCGCCCTCTTGGCTGCAGTTGTACCTGTCCGAGCGCAACTTTAGCGAGAACGTCTTCGCTTGCTACTTTGCCATCCTGCTGATTATCTACGCCTATCACGTGCTTTCGATTCGCATGCAAGAGGCGCCCGAGGAAAAGAACGTCAGCGATCTTGATCGACACATCGAAGAGCAGATGCCCTTCTATCGCAACGCCTACAAGCTTTCCAACCGCGAGACCGAGGTCATGCGTCTGGTTGTGCTGGGCAAGTCGAACCAAGAGATCGCTGACGAGCTATTCCTTGCCGTGGGCACCGTCAAAACCCACATCCATAACATCCTGGTCAAAACCGAGCAGCAAAACCGCACCACGCTGATCCTCCACTTTTGGAAGCGCTAGCCTGCCAAAAAGGGACAGGTTTATTTTGGTAGGTTTTATCTGGGCAAACGCCAACCGCCGCGAGAGAGCTGTTTTCCCTCGTGGCGATCTTCTAGCAGAAAAACTAAGTGAGTAGGCTTTTTACAGGAGGCCAAGCACGCCCTAAAACGCCACAGCCCTGACCTGCGGTTTTATCAATCATTTGTCGTGATGTGCTCGGCAAGTTCAAAAAAGTCTACTCACTTGCATCCGAGACGCACCAGATAGGCAAAATACCGCCGCGAAAGGGCCCCTGGTCCCTTCGCGACGGTCATACGCCTCTCATTTTGCGACGGTTTTACCGGCTTGTTACTCGCTGTAGCGGGTGGCGATGGCAGCTTGTACCATGCCGGCGCTCATGAGGTACGTCACCAGGAAGTAGCCACCATAGGCCGCCAGGAAGATTGCACAGGTGAGGCCCACGGTACCGGCGATGCTCATATCGCCGAATACGCTCACCAGCTCGATGATCACCTTGAGCGCCACAAAGGAGTGCGCCAAGCCCACTGCCAGCGGGAACAGGAAGAACACCGCTTGCTGCGCCATCACCGAATGCCGGATCTGACGGTCGTCACAGCCGATCTGTGCCAGCACACGATAGCTGCGGCTGCCGTCGGCCACATTGGAGAGCTGCTGGATCGACAGAATCGCCGCACATGCAACGACCAGCACAAAGCCAATGTAGATGGCTAGATAGCTAATCATGCCGTTCATCTGCGCTGCTTGCGTGTACATCTCGGAACGCGTGATGAAGACTCCCCACGACCCCGGCTTCTTGCCGTCAACGAGCAGATTATCGAGCAAGGTGTATTTAATGCTCTCGTCTGCCTTGGTCACATCCATCCCCTGCTTGTAGTTAACGAGCAGATTACTGGAATACGGCTGCAGATTAAGCTGGGACAGCAGCTCATCGGCTACGACCACGGTACCGGGATTGCTGCCCATCGCCGAGTTGGCGATGGCCGCCGTGTCCTCGTCCGACTTATCGGTTGCGGGCTTGAGCTCATGCCCGCCCAAGGTGAGGGTATGGCCGCCGGCCATATATTTGGTGTACAGGTCGCCCAGCTCACCGCCCATATCGCACGTGAGCAAGTACTGGTCCCGGCCAATGCTCACCGGCTCCTCGCCCATCATCTGGCGCAGTTTGTTGTACTGGCTCGCCGGCGTCACAAACAGACCCATCGCATCGGCGTTGCTTCCCTCGAGCGCCTTGGGAAGCTTTTTGCCCATGGCCTTGCACATCTCACCCGCCACCACCGAGGGGCCCGAGCCGCCAAGCGGGTAACTCAGATACGAATCGATCTGCACATGCTCACCAGCAACATCGGCAATATTGACCTTCTTGCCGGTCTCGTCGTTGTTGTCCGCCGACTTGCGCTCGCCATGCCATGCAGCGTACAAATCGACCGTTGCATCGGCCAGCACCATGCGATCGGCCTCAGACGGATTGACATACTCCTTGTAGTAGTCGAGCGTTTCGGGCGTGTAATAGACATACGTCTGAGACACGTCAACAGGGTTATAGCGCTCCAGGTTTTCGTTCATCACGTTGGCAATCGACATACCGCAGGTCACCGAGGTAATGGCCAAAAACAGAATCATCGCGATGACGCCCATCGAAAAGCACACCGTGTTGACCTTGGCCGCAAGCTGGCGCACAGTAAACATGTTGAGGCCGCGCCAATACACGCCGCGCAAGCTCTGCAGCAGCTTGATGAGCATGCCCGAGAGTCCCCAGAACAGGGCAAAGGTGCCCACCGTAACCATAGCGGTCGTAATGCCGAACTGACTCATGGCCCCGTCCAGCTTGTCGCCCGTCTCGGTTAGCGGGAACCCATCACGTAGCAGACGGTAATAGGCCACGCCCACAAGCACCACGCCTACGGCAAAGATGGTAATCGCGATCCAAGGATTGCGCGTCTTGATGCTCTCGTTGCGACGCTCGGCACCCATAAGCTCAATGAGCTTGGTGCGACGCACGGCGCGCAGGTTCAGCAGCAGCGTGAGCACAAACATCACAAGCATGCAGGCGAGCGTCAGGTTAAAGGCATGCACCGAGAAGAAAAAGTGGAAGTCGGCGATCTGCGTCTTAAAGAGCGAGGCCGTAAAGAACGTCATGAGCTGGGAGAGTCCCACACCCAGCACAATGCCGGCGGCAAAGGCCACGACCGATACTATCACGGTCTCGAGCGCCATAATCGTGGCAACGCGCCCGCGCCCCATGCCGAGCACCTGGTACAGGCCAAACTCCTTTTTGCGGCGTTTCATGATGAAGTTGTTGGCATACACCATCAAAAAGGCCATGACACCGGCCAAAAAGTACGTCAGGTAGCCGAGCATGCTGCCCATAACCTGTGCCAAGCCCTCTTCATCGATTCCGGCGATGTCGACCTGCATCGAGACGGTGTTAAAGGCATAGAAAACGGTGACGCCCAGGGTAAGCGTCAGCAGGTAGACGAGATAGTCGCGGCCGGCGCGGCGGACGTTGCCCCAAGCGAGTTTACAGAGCATCGGAGCCCTCACCGCCCATCATGGCAACGACCTCCATAATACGGTCGAAGAACTCGCGGCGGTCGGTGTCGCCGCGGCGCAGCTCGGTGAAGATCTTGCCGTCGCGGATAAACAGCACGCGGCTGGTATAACTGGCGGCAAAGCTGTCGTGCGTGACCATGAGCACGGTGGCACGCAGGCGGCGGTTAAGGGCCTCCAGGCTCTCGAGCAGCAGGCGAGCGCTCTTGGAATCGAGGGCGCCGGTGGGCTCGTCGGCCATGATCATGGTGGGGTCGGTGACGAGCGCGCGAGCTGCGGCAACGCGCTGCTGCTGGCCACCGGACATCTGATAGGGGTACTTGTCGAGCACCTGACTGATGGACAGGCGCGCTGCCACATCCTGCACGCGGGTCGAGATCTCTGCCGAGTTTGTGCGGGCAATGGTGAGCGGCAGGGCGATGTTTTCGCGCGCCGTGAGCGTGTCGAGCAGGTTAGAGTCCTGGAAGATGAAGCCCAGCTCCTCGCGGCGGAACTGCGAGAGCTTGGCCTGCTTCATGCGCGTCACATCCTGGCCGTTGATGCGAATGATGCCGCTCGTGGCGCTGTCGATGGTCGACACGCAGTTGAGCAGCGTCGACTTGCCCGAGCCCGAGGCACCCATGATGCCCACGAACTCGCCGCGGTTGACCGTGAAGCTGACGTCGTTGAGTGCGCGGGTCACGTTGCCCAACGCACCGTATACCTTTTCGAGATGTGCGACCTCCAGTACCGGGGTCGCTGCTTGCATGGTTTGCATACCGAGTCCTTTCTTGCGATTAGTCTACGGCATCTATAGTCGCAAGAAGACGAGTCGGCTACCATCGATATGGCTTACGCTTGCCTTACCGTTGTGTAAGGTAGCGCTGGGTAGTCTTTTTGGGACGGGGCTTTTTTAGCTACCCATCCGAAACCTTCGAAGCATGAGGCCGCATTTGGCATAGGGCAGCTAAAAAAGCCCCGTCCCAAAAAGACTACCCAAATTAGCTGCCCTGTCACGTGTTGATGTTGAGAGAGGACTCCTGTTGAAGACCGTTCATGTTGCTGCTGGGATCATTCGTAAGGAAGGATCCGATGAGCTGCTTGCCGTGCAGCGCGGCTACGGCGACATGCAGGGACTTTGGGAGTTCCCAGGCGGCAAGCTCATGCGCGGCGAGACGCCCGAAGACGCCGTGCGCCGCGAGCTCATGGAAGAGCTACAGGTGAAGGTCACCAACCTGCGTGACTTCTACACCGTTGAGTACGACTACCCCGATTTCCATCTCTCCATGGAGTGCTACTACTGCTCGCTCGCCGATGAATCCGATGAGCCCCAGAAGCACGACCGCCAGCTCGATATCCGCTGGATTCCGCGCACCTCGCTTGCCACGGTGGAATGGATGCCCGCCGACAAAGGGCTTATCGATGCTCTGATTGAGTTGAAGGAAGACCGGCTTGAGGCAAGCTCCGCTGATGACGCCGCGCCCAACACAGCCGACAAACCCACCGCCAAACCCAAGCGCGCACCTAAGCGCCGTAGCAAAAAGCGCCCCAAGCCCGGCCTACTGGACGGCATCGATACCTCGGACCTTTCCGCCGACGAGCGCGAACTGGTCCGCCGTCGAGCCGCCATCAAAAAGTCCATGAAGGGCAACAAGCGCGCCAACACCAAGCCCGAGCTGCTCGTACGACAGCGCCTGCGCGCAGCGGGCCTTACGGGTTATCGCTTGGAATGGAAGGTTCCCGGCAAGCCCGACATCGCCTTCCCCGGCCGCAAGATCGCCATTTTCGTCAACGGCTGCTTTTGGCACCGCTGCCCCAAGTGCAACCCCAGCCAGCCCAAGCGCAATGTTGAGTTTTGGGAGGCAAAGTTCCGTCGCAACGTCGAGCGCGACCGTGCCGCCGTGGCAGCGCTCACTCAAATGGGCTGGACGCCCATAACCATCTGGGAATGCGAACTCAAAAAGGACCGCATCGACGCCACGATGGAACAGGTCATCGAGCAGGTGCGGGCCGCGACCCCGCAACGCTAAAACGAGCCATTCACACGCCCCACACGCCCGCGCCACATCCGTGCCACAAACCTTAGAAAGCCCTTAAGCTCAAAACCTTTCAAGAGTGTTACTCGATAGCTTTGACCTGCGGTTTCACCGTAATCGCAAACCTCATTAAGCCTTTCTTTAGCGCTCCTTTGCAACGACCGCGGCATAATACTGCCAACGCACGGGACCTAGCAGCACACCCCGTGCGCAACCTTTTGGTGGACATCGAGGAGGCCGCACGCATGCATTCTTCCAATGACGCAGCACAGCAGCCATCCCTAAAACATGCGGACCTTTTCTCCTTCCCCCCGACACAGAGAGACGGCCTCCTCGACTCCCCCACCACAAAAGCCAAACGCTCAACCGATCAGAATCTCAACTTGCGAGCATCGTTCGAAAAGCTCCAAGCATCCCTAGACAAGGCGTTCCCCGAACAGGCAAGGGCAATCTAAGCCCATCGCGCTTTATACTGATGCCATGCGAAACATGGATCACATAGAATTGCACCGCGGAGGACGCGAGGAAGCGTTTCCCGAGACCGCCGAAGACTGGCCTTATATTGCCGAACGCGCAGAATTCGCTCGCTATCCGGGCAATTCCGTCCCCTGGCACTGGCATTCCGAAGTCGAGCTTTTCTACATGGAGCAGGGAGCGATTGACTATCGCACGCGTGCGGCTCATGAGCACATGCGCTTTGAGGAAGGGTCTGCCGGCTTTATCAACGGCGGCGTTTTGCACAGCACCCTGCAATCACCCAATTCGGCGCCGGCAATTCAAATGCTGCATATCTTTCAGCCGTCAATGCTCGGCGATCCCGCGGGACGTCTTCAAAAGCGCTACATCAATCCATTACTGCAATGTCGAGGCGTCGATGTACTCAAATGGTCGCCCACCAACCCCGACGATATGCCCTTTATCGATTTGCTGAAGAGCTCCTTTAACCACGATCTTCAACAGCCGCAGAACGAGATGGCGCTTCGAAATATCTTGTCAGAGCTCTGGATTCAGATTTACGCCAAGGGCGAACCGCTCTTTTCCTCCGACGACACCTCTTGGATGACCAGCCGCGACGTACAGTTCAAGGCAATCCTGGGCTATATCCGCGCAAACTATGCAGCCGCTATAGATGTGCCCCAGATGGCATCTGCAGCCGGCGTAAGCGAAAGAGAGTGTTACCGCATTATCGAAGCTTGCGCAGGAACGACCCCGGCGGCATATCTACGCGCATACCGCATCAACCGTGCTTGCGAACTTCTGGCGCACACTACGCGAACGATCCAGACAATCGCTCGCCAATGTGGCTTTGCAACGGCAAGCCATCTTGGCCAGGTATTTAAAGAACAAATGGGATGCACTCCTTCGAGCTATCGAGCAGCGAGGCAGAATCTCGATAGTACCGGGCAGAAATACCGCTAGCCCTTCTTCTATCACTGCATCAAACTTGCAGGCAAACGACAGATAGGAGCAGCCATATGAAGCACTTTGACCATGTCGTGTTTGACGTTGATGGAACATTGGCAGATACAGAAGAAAGCGTTCTGTCATCGCTTGCCCAGATTGTCCAAGAAGAGACCGGCAAAACGCTCTCCCGAAACGAGCTTGAATTTGCCCTCGGCATACCCGGCAAGAATGCCCTTGAGAAACTTGGGATCTACTCGCAGGCAACGTTGGATCGCTGGTGCCAAATTGCCGCCAGCTTTAAAAGCACCATCAGCGTGTTTCCAGGTTTGCTTGAAGTCATCGCAATACTCGCCGATGGCGGTTGCAAACTTGGCATCGTCTCCTCACGTGCACGCGACGAATACACAGAAGAAATAGCGCCCCTTGGCTTCGATACGTATTTTGAGCACATCATCCTTGTCGAAGACACGACCGAGCACAAGCCTTCGCCCGCACCCATGCTCGAATATCTCCGACGTACGGGTGCGAATCCCAACAACGTCATCTACGTTGGCGACACCGTCTACGACGAACAATGCGCAACTTCAGCAGGGGTCAGTTTTGCCCGAGCAGCATGGGGATCACACCAAGACATCCCAAACGCCACCTACAACCTCAAAACCCCCAATGACCTATTAACCCTAACAACCAAGTAACCCCCGCGCCCCATCCTTTCAGCCCCAACGCCACAAGGGCGATTGAGCAGGACGGTTTGGGCGGGTCCACGTACTTAGTCTCCAAAATCATTCCGCAGCGCGAAGGCTTCTTATTATTTTCAGACCTAACGCCACAAGGGCGACGACCTCGAGTAGGTCAACTTGGGAGGGACGAGGGCTTAGTTCCCCAATCTTTCCGCAGGGGGCAAAAAGCCTCGCCGCACGAAGTGCGCAGCGAGGCTTTTTGCATGCCCGAGGACGATTGGGGAACTAAGCCCTCGTCCCTCCCCGGGATATGTAGCGAGTCGGAGTACCCTTGCTGTTACTCTGCTTTGCCCACAGAGTTGAGGTTGGTCATGCGGATCTTAACCAGCTCGGTAATCTCACGCATACCCTCCTTGGCCGGCTTCTTGGGATCGAAGCAGCCGGGGTTCTCGGCCATGTAGGCCATGAAGCCCTTGGTGTAGGCCTGACGCAGCTCGGTGGCATAGTTGACCTTGCAGATGCCGTTCTTCACGGCCTCGGCAACCTGCTCATCGGGCACACCGGAGGTGCCGTGCAGGACCAGCGGCACGTCGACGGCGTCGCGGATGGCCTTGACCACGGACTGCTCGATGTGCGGATCGCTCGTGTACACGCCGTGGCTGGTGCCAACGCCAATAGCGAGGGACGTGCAGCCAGTGCGCTCGACGAACTCCTTGGCCTCGGCGGGGTCGGTGTAGGGGCTCTCACCCTCAACCGCGGGACCGTCGTCCTCCTTGCCGCCAACCTTGCCAAGCTCGGCCTCGACGGGCACGCCCATGGCGCGGCCGGCGTCGGCGACGGACTTGGTCAGGGCGATATTGTCCTCGAAGGACTCGTGCGAACCGTCGATCATGACGGAGGTGTAGCCAGTGCGGAAGGCCTGCATGCAGCGGTCATAGCCATCGCCGTGATCGAGGTGCAGAGCGACGGGCACGGAAGCGCGCTCGGCGGCAGCCTTGACCATGCCGTAGAAGTAATCCAGGCCAGCGGTCTTGATGGTGCCCGGGGTGGTCTGCATGATGACGGGGGACTTGGTCTCCTCGGCAGCGGCCAGAACGGCCATAACAAACTCGAGGTTCTCGACGTTGAACGCGCCAACGGCGTAGTGGCCGGCCTGAGCGTCCTTGAGCATCTTTTCGGTGGTAACAAGTGCCATGAGCGTTTGCTCCTCTCCCTCGCCCGCATCTGGACATCGGGCGTACGTGTCCGCAAGGCGTTTTACCTTGCGTTTTGCTGCGCCCATTGTATGAAATTCAGCGGGTATGAATGTGCGGGATGTTGTCACTCCGCAGGGCAAGACTCTCAATTTTGAAAAGCAAACGGAAGGGTTTTGTGCCGAGCGCACGTGTTCGATATTGAGTTTTGAGCCTTGTTCGCCTTTCTTTTATAGAAAAGATAAGTATTCGAAAGGCGTTTTCTTACTCAAAAAGAAAATGAACGAAAATGGACTCAACACAATTCCTGCAAATATTGCTGAGAATGGAGCTGACATGGTCCAAGTTGCAACCCGAGCTTTTGCCGACGAACGCCGTGCCGCCATCATGGAAATGCTCGAGCACAATGCCTCGGTTCAGGTAGCAGAAATCGCCCAGACCTTTGGCGTGTCCTCCGTCACGGCCCGCGCCGACTTGGACGCGCTCGCCGAGGCTGGCAAGCTGCGCCGCACGCACGGCGGCGCCGTGTCGCTCCACAAGCGCCTGACGGTCTCCACGCAGGACCGGCGTATTAACGTCAACGTGGCCGCAAAGCAGGCCATCGCCCAAAGCGCCATTGAGCTCGTCAGCGACGGTGACACGCTGCTCGTCGACTCGGGCACCACCGCGCTCGAATTTGTCCGCCTACTCGACCAACGCGACGGCATCACCGTCATCACGGCCGACATTACCATCGCCGATTACATCGACGAGAGCATGCCCTCGGTCGACGTCGTCATGCTGGGCGGCGCGCTGCGCAAAGGCCACCGCTATCTGTACGGTCCGCTCACCATGCAGGCGCTGCAGATGGTTCATGCCGACCTCGCCATCATGTGCCCCGGCGCCTTTGTCCCGGGTTGCGGCTTTACCACGGACTTTCCGCAAATGGCCGAAACCAAAACGGCCATGATCGTCGCCGCGCGTAAGAGCGTGGCGCTCATGGACGCGAGCAAGGTCAACGGACGCGGCATGTACCGCTTTGCCGAGCTGACCGACGTCAACGCCATCGTGATGGACCGTGACCCCGATCACGCCGTCGCCACCTCAATCGCCGAGATCGTCGACAACACCCGCCCAAATCTCCTCATCGCCGGCGCTTAAACAAAAACCACCACAAAGGTGCCTGTCCCCTTTGTGGTGGTTTGTGCGTTAAAAGTGAACGTATCGCTACTTGGAAAGCTCGTCGGCGAGGGCCTCGATCTGGGCGCGCGATGCGTCGTTGAGCGAACCCAGCACGGTCACCTTGTTCTGCGCCAGGGTGATGTCCTTCATACCCTCGAGCTCCTTGGTCATAACCTTGGCAGCTGCAGGCGCCCAGGAACCGGCCTCGACAAGCGCCACGGTACGGTTCTGGTAGGCATGCTCGGCAAGCGTGTGGATAAAGGTGCTCATGAACGGGAAGATCTCGCCCTGATAGGTGATAGAAGCGAGCACCAGACGGTCATAGCGGAACGCGTCCTCAACGGCCTCGGCCATGTCGTCGCGAGCCAGGTCAAAGACGGAGACCTTCTGGCAGCGAGCCTCGAGTGCCGCGGCGAGCTCCTCGACGGCTGCCTTCAGATGGCCGTAGACGCTCGCGTAGGCAATCGTGATGCCCTCGTCCTCGGGCTGGTAGCTCGACCAAGTGTTGTAAGTGTCGAGGTAGTAGCCCAGGTTCTCGGTCAGCACGGGACCGTGGAGCGGGCAGATGATCTGAATGTCCAGATCGGCGGCCTTCTTGAGCACAGCCTGCACGAACTTGCCGAACTTGCCGACAATGCCAAAGTAGTAACGGCGCGCCTCGCAGGCCCAGCCTTCCGGATCCTCGATGTCGTTGGCGCCAAACTTGCCAAAGCCGTCGGCACTAAAGAGCACCTTGTCGGTGGCCTCGTAAGAGAACAGCACCTCGGGCCAGTGCACGTTGGGGGCGCCGACAAACGTCAGGCTGTGGCCACCCAGGTCGAGCACGTTACCCTCCTTGACGACCATCTTGCGCTCGGAGTAATCGGTGCCAAAGTAGTTGACCATCATGCGGAAGGCGCCCATGCTGGCCACGATCTGGGCCTGGGGATAGCGCTCCATAAAGGCGGCGATGCCGGCGGAGTGGTCGGGCTCCATGTGGTGGACGACCAGGTAATCGGGCGTGCGACCGTCGAGCACGGCCTCGATGTTGCCGAGCCACTCGTCAACAAAACCGCCGTCAACCGAATCGGCGACAGCGATCTTCTCGCCCAAGATAACGTAGCTGTTGTATGCCATACCGTTCTCGGACACATCGTACTGGCCCTCGAACAGGTCAATGTCGTGATCGTCGACGCCAACGTAGCGGATATCCTTGGTGATCTCCATCAGGCAAAGCCTCCTAGATAGACAAAAGAACCCGTCTATCATAGCACTCGGCTGCATCCCGACAGCTATCTGCCGGCATCCTTACCGTTTGTTATTGAAGCGCGGCAACACGCCGTTGACCTGCGCAAACTACGCGCGCGGAGCCGCTGTGGTATGTCGAACGATGAGCTGGCCGGGGATACGGATGGCGACGGTCTTGCCCGGCGTTCCCTCCTTGGGGACTGTATGCTCAAACACCTCGCGCCCGCGCTGGTGCAGATCGAACCGCACGGTCGTGAGTTCGTTGTGTGCGACAAAATCATCGAGCGAATCGTCGACGCCCACCACGCTCACGTCCTCGGGCACGCGCAGGCCACTATCGCGCAGCGCGGCGATGGCGCCGTTTGCCATCTGATCGTTTGCCGCATAGATTGCCGTCATGGTGCGGTCGTGCTCGGCCAGATACCTGCCGGCCTCGTATCCGCTGTTGGCAGACCAGTCGCCCTCGAGCGGCTCCACCGGCTCGATATGCCTGCGCTCGAGCGCGTCTTGCCAACCGGCGCGGCGGAACTGCTCGTCCACCGAGAAGGACGGGCCGCCGATATATCGAATCTGCTCGTGGCCAAGCTCAAACAGGTGATCCATAAGCAGCAGCGAGCAGCCGTAATGGTCGGAATCGACCGTGGTCACGCGCGGATGCGCATACATGGTGACGATAACCGTGCCGATTCCTGGCAGCGGATCAAACGTCTCAAAGTCGGGCGCCATGCGGCTCATGCCGATGATGATGCCATCGACCGGCAGCGCCGCCATGCGGCGGGTGGCCTCGGCAAGCGAAAACTCCTCGGTCTTGGACATCTCGACCAGCGTGATGGCGCAGCCATGCTCGCGAGCGGCACTGGCGATACCATCGATCATCGTCAGGTTCCCAAACTTGGTGACATCGTTGACGCATAGGCCGACCGAATGGTAGCGACCGTCGCGCAGGGAGCGGCCGGCATAGCTCGGGCGAAAGCCGAGCTCTTGCATAGCGGCCTGCACGCGCTGGCGCGTCTGCTCGTTCACATTGGGCAGGCCGTTGGCGACGCGCGAAACCGTCTGCTGCGAAACGCCAGCAGCACGGGCGACGTCGGCCATGGAAACCGGACGCGAGCCTGTATCGTTGGAGGGGCGCCTTGCCACAAGATCACCTTCACCCTTGCGAGATCAAAAGAGCGTGCATACCGGCCCGTGCAGGAATAGAGCCCGCGCGGAGGACCGCTATCGTCGGACGCATGTTAACGTACTCTACTTTTTCTAGCTGCAGCTTTTCTGCTCTATAAGTCCATACGGCACTACCGTTCACGGCCGAATTTCGACCGATTACCAGATTCTCAAAAAGTAATAAGCGTTGTGTTATGAGTACGTTAACATAGCCCTTAACGTGCGGCATCGTGGATGCTGAGTTCACGCCGCTTCAAATTGTTAACGTACTTATAACGACGCAAAAATCGTCCGTACGCGCCAAAGAAAGGACCCTCATGACCGCCCCCGACGAAAAGACGCTCGCCACGCTCACCAAGCTGTTTGAGGAGGAGTTTGGCCCCATCGGCGACCGACAGGTGCTCTACGTGCACGCACCCGGCCGCTCCGAGATCAGCGGCAACCACACCGACCACGAAGGTGGCCACGTCATCGCCGGCTCGCTCGATGTCGCCGTCGACGGTATTGCCGTGACAACCGACACCAACAAGGTCCGCGTTGCCGACGAGGGCTACCCCACCTTTGAGATCACACTCGACACGCTGGATGTTCAAGAGTCCGAGAAGGGCACGTCCGCGAGTCTCGTCCGCGGCATGGCCCACGAGGTTGCAGCCCTGGGCGTTGAGCCCCACGGCTTCGACTTTGCCTTCACCTGCTCCGTCCCCTCGGGCGGCGGCCTTTCCAGCTCCGCTGCCGTCGAGGCCGCATACGGCCGCGCCATGGAGACGCTCTGGGGCGCGCCCGCTATTGAGCCCGTCGCACTCGCCCAGATGAGCCAGCGCACCGAGAACAACTACTACGGCAAGCCCTGCGGTCTGATGGACCAGGCCGCCGTGTGCCTGGGCGGCCTTGCCTACATGGATTTTGAGGACCAGGCTCAGCCTAAAACTCAGAAGCTCGAGCTCAACTTTGAGGATCACGGCTATGCACTCGTACTCGTTAAGGTTGGCGCCGACCACGTGGCCGCCACCGACGACTACGCCGCCGTTCCGCGCGAGATGCAGGACGTCGCCGCCGAGTTTGGCAAAGCACGCCTGTGTGAGGTCGACGTTGCCGACTTTGACGCCAAGCTCCCCGAGCTGCGCGCCAAGCTGGGCGACCGCGCCTGCCTGCGCGCCGTTCACTACTGGTACGAGAACGGCCTGGTCGACAAGCGCTGGGCAGCTCTTAACGCCGGCGACATCGACCAGTTCCTGGTCCTGACGCGCGAGTCCGGCGCCAGCTCTGCCATGTACCTGCAGAATGTCGTTGCCAAGCTGGGCTCCGAACAGCCCTCCATGTATGCCCTGGCACTGGCCGAGCACGTGCTCGACGGCCGCGGCGCCGTCCGCATCCACGGCGGTGGCTTTGGCGGCACCATCCAGGCCTTCGTGCCGCTCGACCTGGTCGACACTTTCATTACCAAGATGAATGGCTGGCTGGGCGAGGGCTCCGCCCGTCACTACGCTATCTCTGACAAGGGGGCATACGCGGCATGGCTGTAATGACCGACGTGCGCGAGGCCGCGCAGAACCTGATCGAGTACGCCATCCACCGATCCATGATCGGACAGGACGACCGCATCTGGGCCTACAACACCATTCTGGAGTGCATTGGAGCCACGAGCCCCGCGCTCGACATGACCTGGGCGCTGCAGACCGAGAAGATTTCGCTTCTGCACCCCGACACGCTCCCCGGCTTTGATCTTGAGGGCACGCTCGCCGCGCTTTCCGAGGCCGCCGTCGCCAACGGCGCTGCCGAGGACACGGCGTCGGGCCGCGACCGTATCGCTATGCGCATCATGGGTGTGCTTATGCCGAGGCCTTCGGTTGTAAACGAGGAGTTCAATGGACGCATGGGCGTCAACGAGCCCCGCGCCGCGACCGACTGGTTCTACGGCCTGTGCTGCGACGCCGGCTACGTGCGCCGTGCCGCCATCGCGCGCAACATCAAATGGAGCACTCCCACCAACTGGGGCGATCTCGAGATCACCATCAACCTGTCCAAGCCCGAGAAAGACCCGCGCGACATTGCCGCAGCCGGCGCTGCCAAGAACACGGGCGAGAAGTATCCCGCCTGCCAGCTCTGCATCGAAAACGAGGGCTACCCCGGACGATCCGCTGCAGCCGACGGTGGCGCTCATCCCGCTCGCCAGAACCTGCGCGTTATCCCCATCCAGCTCGACGGCGAGCGCTGGGGCTTCCAGTACAGCCCGTACGCGTACTTTAACGAGCACTGCATTGCCATGAGCTCCGAACATCGTCCGATGCACGTCGATCGCAAGGGTCTCTCCTGCCTGCTCGACTTTGTGGACCTGTTCCCGCACTACTTTATCGGCTCCAACGCCGACCTGCCCATCGTGGGCGGCTCGATCCTGTCGCACGACCACTTCCAGGGTGGCGCGCACGAGTTCCCGATGATGCAGGCGGCCGAGGTCTCGCAGTTTAGCGTGCCCGGCTTTGACAAGGTCAGCGGTACCGTGCTGCAGTGGCCGCTCTCGGTGCTGCGTCTGCGCTCGCACGACCGCGCTCAGCTGCTCGGCGCTGCCGAGAAGATTATCCTCGCCTGGCGCGAGTGGACCGATGAATCGGTGGGCGTCGTCGCGCACACAGCCGATGGCGTGGCGCACAACACCGTGACGCCCGTCATCCGCCGCGTCGACTCCCGCGGCAATGCCGGCGGCGAAATCTACGAGGCCTACCTGGCGCTTCGCTGCAACATCACGACCGACGAGCATCCGCTGGGCGTGTTTCACCCGCATGCCGAGTATCACCACATTAAGAAGGAGAACATCGGCCTGATCGAGGTCATGGGCCTGGCGATTTTGCCGCCGCGCTTGGTTCCCGAGCTCGGCGCTGTCCGCGAGCACCTGCTGGCGGCCAAGGCCGATGCCAGCTACGACCTTGCCAGCGCGCTCGAGGGCGACGACCTTTGCCGCAGCCACGCCGCGTGGGCCGAGGACGTCTACGCCCGCCGCGCCGACGAGCTTACGGCGGACAACGCCATCGATATCCTGCACGAGGAGGTCGGCGTGGTGTTTGGCCACGTACTCGACAACGCCGGCGTCTTTAAATGGGACGAAGCCGGCCGCGCCGCCCAGCAGCGCTTTATCGACTCGCTATAGCATACGGGTTCGAGCCTCATCAGCGGCCACGACATAACCGCCCACACGACAACGGCGCCCGCCGGCAACATCGCCGACGGACGCCGTTTTTGATGCAAGGATAGCTAATTTGCACCAAAACAAGGAGTGTCCCAAACTGCCGGCAGAAAAGGATCGTCCCTAGGTGTCGACCTAAACCACCACATTATTCGATGGAAAAACGTGGTTGTCTCCCACATTATTCGATGGAAAAACGTGGTTCACTCCCACATTTTTCGATGGAAGGACCAAAACAGTCTTATACTAACCATGGTCGTTAGGAGGCAGTATGCAGCGACAGCTAATGGACGAACTCATCGCTTGGAAATCTAGGGCAAACCGCAAGCCCCTCCTGCTTAAGGGGGCCCGCCAGACGGGAAAAACCTGGCTTCTCAACGAATTCGCAGGCCAGCAGTATCAAAACGTCATCCGTTTTGACTTTATGCTCGAACCGGGCGCACGTTCGCTGTTCGACGGAAGCCTTGACCCCAAACGCATCATCTCCCAGATAGAGCTCCTGCGCGGCCAGACCATAACGCCGACAGACACACTCATCATCTTCGACGAAATCCAAGAGGCACCGCGTGGCATCACCTCGCTCAAATACTTCAACGAGCTGGCGCCGGAATACCATATCGTGGCAGCCGGCTCCTATATGGGACTCGCACTCCGACGCGAAAACGAGTCGTTCCCCGTCGGCAAAATCGACCAGCTCACCATGCGCCCCATGGGGTTTGTCGAGTTCGTTCGTGCCGTCGATGGCGATCCGCTCGCAGATGCCATCCTTGCCGCAGACATGGACCTGCTGGCAAACGTTTCCGAAAAGCTCGAGCGCTTGCTCAAGGAATACCTCGTTGTCGGTGGCATGCCAGAGGTTGTCTCCGCTTTCGCCGCCTCCCACGATTTCATCGAGGCCCGCAGGCTTCAGCAGCAAATCATCGAAGCTTACGAATCCGATTTTGGCAAGCATGCGCCAGCCCGCATCGTCGAGCGCATGAGGCTGGTTTGGAAATCCCTTCCCGGCCAGCTCGCAAAGGAAAACAAGAAGTTCGTCTACGGCGCGCTTCGTCCCGGGGCGCGCGCACGCGATTTTGAGGAAAGCCTCCAGTGGCTCATGGACTATGGAATCGTTCATAAGGTACCACGCGTTTCCGCCCTAAGAGCACCGCTCACAAGCTACGAGGATCTCTCGGGCTTCAAGCTGTTCTGCATCGACACCGGCATCCTCGGAGCACTCTCCGGTCTCTCGCCGGCCATTGTTCTGAACGGGCCCGCTGTTTTTACGGAGTTCAAAGGCTCGCTGACCGAGCAATACGTCGCACAGGAGCTTTTGCTCCAAGGCAAAACTCCCGCGTATTGGTCATCCTCCTCCGGCAATGCAGAGACTGACTTTGCCATCGACCATGCGGGGACCGTGCTTCCGCTCGAGGTCAAGGCGGCAGAGAATCTCAAAGCAAAGAGTCTGAGGATTGCCTGCGAGAAGTTCAAGCTCGAGCGCTGCGTGAGAACATCGTTAGCGGCATATAGAGACGAGGGCACGCTCGTCAACATTCCGCTCTGGGAGATTGGGCAAATCGACAAGCTGGCATAGGCGCTGTGGAGGGGGTGCCCCGTAAGGAGTGTCCCAAACTGCCGGCAGAAAAGGAACGTCCCCATCTGCCGCATTACGTCGATGTTTTAGCAACGACAGCGAAAACCCGCCAGAGCGAGCAAGGTGCCTTGAAACGAAAGGCAGATTGCCGCTCTGGCGGGCTTGCAGCGTCGAGCCGTTACGCGGTTTGGTAAAACCGCGTAACT